>JALYWD010000388.1 GCA_030852885.1 Chloroflexota bacterium
GGGGCGTGGCGTGGTGTCCTGGAGGCCGTGCCAGCACGAAGCTGCGCGCCGCCACGCCATCCAGCGCGGCATCGACGGCCGCAATGCCCGCGCCCGCCGCCAGAGCGGCAACCTCGACGGAATCCGGCCGCACGACCGTATCGGCATCCAGATACCCGCCGCCCTGCGCGGCAAACTCGCGCACGCCGGCGACATAGCGCGGATCGTGGACGCGTCCCAGGGCCGCATCGGAGGCGGCCCCAAACGGGACGATGGGTCGATCCCTCACCAGATCGCGGGCCGCAAGTTCCTGATCTATGGCGCGCAGGCGCCGCGCGTTCTCCGGGTGGCCGCCAGTGTCATGGCCCTGGAACCGGGGATCACGCAGGAGGGCAGTTCGGCCAATCTCAGGCTGCGCGGTCATCACGAACCTGCAGCCGCAGCCGCGGAGCCATCGGGCGCAGCGGAGCCGCCAGGGGCGTGGTCGGCGCGGCAGCAGCGTAAATCAGTGCGCCCGCCACCGGGAGGCAGAGGATGAAGAAGGCCCACAGGACCCTGTTTCCTCCGCGCACACTCTGCCGATGCCTGAGATCACGCAGGGCCCAGACCATCAGGCCGTACTGCACAACGGCCCAGAGCACCACCGCGCAAATGAGTAATGTTGTTTTCAGATCAGGCATAGAGACGCCTGCGACGTCGCTGCATGGGTCCGCCTCACGTCACATTGTAGTCAGTTGGGGCCTCATAGCGCTCTCCATACAGGCTGCTAGACTCAGCCGGTTTGCGGAAGTAGTGAAAAACAGGGACCAGCGGGTGGACGCGGAGCAACAGATCAGGCACGTCCCGACGGAAAGCGCGGCCACGCTCGCGGCGGCAGCGGCGAAGCCGGCTGTCGATCTCCGTCGCTTTTATGCCTTCCAGATCGTCAACGAGTTCAACTTCGTCTCGGCCATCTGGATCATCTTCCTGCAGTCGCGCGGGTTCACCCTGTCCCAGATCGGCCTGGCGGAATCGTTCTTCCACCTCGCGCCCGTCACGCTGGAGCTTCCCTCCGGCTCCATCGCCGATATCCTGGGCCGCAAGTGGTCGATGGCCATGGGCGCGCTGCTCATCGGCGTCTCGACCACGCTCATGTTCGTGGCGGACTCCATGTGGCTCCTGCTGCCGGCCATGTACCTCAACGGCGCGGCCTACGCCTTCCGCTCCGGCGCGCAGCAGGCCTACCTCTTTGACAGCCTGGGTGAGCGATCCGGCGGCGACCGCTTTACCAATATTCTCGGCAAACTGAACGCGTTTGCGTATCTCGCCATCGCCGCGACGTCAGCGCTGGGCGCGGCCCTGGCTGACCGCAATTACGCCTGGCCATTCGGTCTCACCGTCGGCTTTGCACTGGCGGCAACGTGGCTTGCGGTTGGCCTGTTCGAGCCGGAGCGCCCACAGGAGGCGCGCCAGAGCATGGCGGGCGCCATCACGGAAGCGCTGCGCATCGTGCGCGGGGACCGCGCGCTGCTGGCGCTGATTACCTTCATGGCCTCGCTCTGGACCGTTTCCGCGCTCGTCTACCTGTACGCGCAGGCGCTCCTCTCGGAGCGCGGCATGCCGGTCGCCCAAATCGGCATCTTCCTCGCGGCCACCACGCTGGTCACGGCGCTTGGCGCCTGGCTGGCCGGACGCCTCATCACCTGGCGCTCATTCCGCTTCTGGGCCATCACCGCAACGGCCGTGATCGCCGGCTCGGGCATGGTCCTGGCCGGTGCGCCGCTGCTGGTGGCCCTGGCCGGTCTACTCCTGGCAGAGTTCTTCGCCGGGTCCTTCGAGCCGATGGTGGCGCAGCGCGTTAACGACGCCATCTCCTCCGCGCAGCGCGCCACCGTCCTCTCCGTGGAGAGCTTTCTCTTCTCGCTGACGATGGTCTGGGCGTTTCCCCTCTTCGGCTGGAGCGCCGAGCGCTGGGGCTGGCTGCCAGCGTTCACCGGCGCAGCAACGCTGGCCGGTGTCGTCCTGATCTTCTTCCTGGTTGCCGGCGGGGCCGCCGCGAAGCAGCCCAGACCACCGCTGAACGTCTCGGCCTAGCCCGGAATATGCACGAGCGCGACAACGGGGTATCGATGTGGTATTCGGAAGGTGCTGAAACCGCCGAACCCCGATCGATGCCCCGCATGTCGCAGTCTGCCACAGACGACCCGACTTCCGCCCCGCCGGTCAGCCTGCCGCTTGAGGTCGATTTCCAGGGTGGCCGCCTGACACGTGATGGCGGCTGGTACTGGGTTAATCCGGGCTAGAACGAGGTGCAGACCGGCGCCGTATCGGAGCGGAGCACCGATTGTGCGTTGAACTGCGCCTTGTACGCCTCGCGGATCTCTTCCAGCTTTGCGCTGCTCTCCGCGGCGCTCTCCTGCGGATAGAGGATGATCAGTACTTCGCTCCCCATCTTGCTCGGCTCAACGTCGTCCTGACCCTTCCACTGGCCCAGGCCTGTGAGCAAAGTGAGGCCATCCGGGAAGCGCGGCGTGACTTCCGCGTCGAGGAAGGCTTCAAAGTCGTCGGGAATGACGCCGACACCCTGGTCCATCGACGTACCGAAATAGAGTTCGCCACGCACCCATGCCTCTGATCCCGCTCCGAAGAGCTCATCCGGGCAGGGATCCACCGCCGAACTCGTTGCGGCGGCCACCGGGGTGGCCTCTCCCTGCGCCTGCGCGGAGGCAAAGGCTCCCAAACCGACGCCCCCAGCGAGCATGGTCAGCGCCAGCGCGCCAAGCTGCGCGCGGCGGACCAGACTGTGCCGGGGTTGCTGGGATTCCTGGCTTTGAGACGACATCGTGCGCTCCTCGTCCTTCCACGGTTCGCCACCGAAGGCGCACGCCACATGACGCGCGCCCCCACGCACGCCAGCCTAACTGATCGGGCGGATCCTGGATAGAGATATCGCCTGCGGGGGCAGGGCAATCGCACGTAGCTTGAGCATCAGAAATCCTGGCGGCCGCCGGTCATGCGCAGTTGCCCCTGGAGACGCTGCCCCTGTGGCCGCTCAAGATCGGCGGTCGCGTGCGAGAGTTCGCCACCCGCGTCTGCCTGCACCTGGCCTCCAGCCCCCGGTGCGCCGTGCTGGCGCCTGCTCGCGGCGCACCGGGGTCGTTCATGAAGAATTCGGGCTAACCTTCCTCGCCCCACACGGGCTGCTTCAGCCCGAAGAACCCGGCGTAGTCGGAGGCCTGGGGCGAATTCCAGCCTTCCAGGAGCTCTTGTGGCACGTCGTAGACCTCGATGCCAATCGGCTTGCAGGTCGGCAGCGGGTCCGCCGCGTCCGGCCCCCACATCGGGATCGAGAGGTCGCCGCCGGGGCAGGTGGAAACGGCGCAGAGGAGATCGATCTCGGCCAGGAACTCGAAGTAGTCCCCAGCTTTTGCCGGGCTGGCTTTCATGAAGTAGCGGCCCTCATCGTTCAGGCCCGTCACCTGGAAGATGTTCAGGACATCGTGCACATCCGACTCGTTCAGGTGCCAGGGCAGGACGGCGCGGGTGAGATTCGAGTGGCAGTTGAAATTGAAGCTGTCGCCTTCCAGCAGCTTCGTCACGTAGGGATCGCAGCGGGATCCCAGCAGGTCGTGGCACTTCCCGCCATCCTCGTCCTCGCCGTACTGGATCGTCTCGTGCGTGATCGTCAGCATCGGGCGCAGGTAGGGCAGCACGCTCCAGAGGCGGTTGAAATCTGTGAGGTGCGTACTCTCCAACTGCCGCGTGCGCGCTGCCCAGAAGCGCTCGCGCGGGTTGTGCAGGTTCCAGCAGTTGAAATCCACCACCTGCGGCCCGGCCACCGCCACCACGCGGCAGACCTGCCCGGCCTGCACCGTCCACGCGTAACCCGAGCGGATCGGCACCACATGCTCATGTGTCAGCGTACGGCCATCTGTCTCGGCGGCAAGGCGGCGGTAGAACTCGCGGTCAATCGCGAGCGCACCGGGCTCAGACGGCAAATAGGTCCACGGACGGCCAACCAACACGTGCCTCACTTTGTGAACGCTGGGCGCGGCAACTCACCGCCTCCCGGCGATGATAACCGAGGCTCGGGACGCGCCTGGGTATGCGTGTTGTGCGTACGGTGGTGAACTTCCCGGGCGACTGCGCCTCAGGCGAAGCTGAAGTAGCGTGGGTCAGGCGATTCCGTCGTGTAGGCAAAGGGCAGGAAGCGCACGAGCGAGGTGGTGTACTCCACCGGCACGTCAAACATCACCCAGCCATCCCGTGTGCCGCCGGGGTAGTAGCCGCCCGCCGCGTCCGGGTGCGGCGGCGTGAGTGTGGCGACATCGAGCACCGCGTTACCGCTTTCGTCCGCCAGCACGAACGCACTGGTGGGGAACCAGGCCTCGGCGCCCCCGGCGGCAGCGTTGGTGACGCGGAACCGCAGCGCCACCCAGAGTGAACCATCCGCCGCCACGGCGTCCTCCACCCCGAGCGCACCCGAGCGGTAATCGACGATGTTGAACGCGCCCTCGCCCGTCACCACATCGAGCAATTCCACAGCCCACTGCTCCGTGACCGCTGCCTCACCAAAACCAAGCGGCGCAGCCGGATCGCTGCCGGTGCTGTTCACGTCAGCCACGCGCTGTGCCGTGTCCGCCACCGCCGCGCCATCCTGGAGCGCCAGCACGCGGTCAGCCCAGCTCCCGCCTATTGAAAGGCTGTCGAAGAGCAGGAGCAGATCGCCCTCTTCCGCCCCGGCGCTGAGCGCGATCCAGCCCGTAGTCTCCTCGCCGGGACCAAGCATCTGGTCCAGCGGCGGCGCGGGAGGCAACGCGCCCAGGAAACGCCGTACCAGACCGGTGTCACCCGTCAGGCCGAAATCGTCATTGTTGACCCAGAGGGGATTCTTGCCCGCGTTGCGAACCTGCAGATTGACCGCCACGAAGGTCGTGCCGTCCCGGGGCTCGGAGTTCATGGGTGATGCGCCAAGAATGGCCGCCACGGCGTCCGCGCCCGCGAGCACGTCCAGCACCGTGATCTCGAGTGGCCCTGCCTCCGCCATCTTGCCCAACGGCAACGGATTCGCGCGGGAGATGCCAATTCCGGCAGCTTCCTGCATCAACATGGCACGAGGAGGCATAGTGGTTCACCCTGTTGTTGGTGCTTTCGGCGCACGGCGCGGACCAGGAGGCGATTGTAGAAGCGCTCTTCCCGGGACACCATCACCTGAAGATCATGGTCCAGGTAGTTGCCGTCGCCTGCCGCAGGAACAGGTCACCTTCCGCCCCTGAAGCAGTGGCGTTCGCGCGCCCACGCGCGTCATCACCCCACTCGCCCCACCCGGCACACACCGTCCACCCGCCTGCCAGGGCGAGCCGCTCCAGTTCCCAGGGCAACAGGTAGTTGCAGCCTGTCTCCCCTTGCAGATGGCGACGCCACGACTCCCGGTAGATCGGCGAGAGCGGAGCGGCGGTGCTGGCGAGCAGGTGGCCATCCGGACGCAGCACGCGCCGGAACTCGCGGAGGGCCGCCGGGACATCGGGCACAAAGGGCAGCACCATTCGTGCGTGAATAGCATCCACACTCACGGTGGGAAGCGGCAGGTGGTCCACCGCGCCCACCTCCCAGGTGACTTTATCCGGCAGCACCAGGGGCTCCGCGTTCTCACGGGCCAGGCGAATCATCTCCGGGGAGAGATCGATGCCAGTCACCCTCGCGCCCCGTGCCGCCAGCGCCAGCGCGAACTGGCCGCTGCCGCATCCAGCATCGAGCAGGCGCGCGCCAGAATGCAGCGCCAGCCCCGTCCAGATGCGGTCGAGATCCTCCTCACGATCCGCCGCCAGTGCGTTTTCGCCAGACCGGGTGTTCCAGGATGCCGCACGGGCATCCCAGGTTTCCTGCGCCTTGCGTATCCAGTCGTGTCGCGTTGCGTCGTCCATCGCCCTGTTTCCTGCCTTCACGGCTGCGTACAGTACACATACGTAGCCGTTGGCAGGCGCAGGTGACGCCGCGGCCGGCCAGTGAGGATTCTCGCGTGCACATTTTCCAATGGCGTACCCTGGCAGCGGGCCTGGCGGCCCTGGCAACGTTGACCGCCTGTGCTCCGGGGCCGGAGCCTGCCCCTACTCCGACACCAGCACCCACGAACACGCCCGAACCTGTCACAGTGAACCTGGAGGAGGTCGGCGGCATCATCATGTCCAGCCCGGAGCCGGGCATGGACAGCGGCAACAATGTCTACGTGGTGACCTTTGATGCCTCGAAGATCGTCTCCCGCGTCATGCCAGCGGTGGTGACCGTCATCAATGAGCAGCAGTTCGACAACGGGTTCGCTGGCAGCCAGTCAATCGAAGCGGGGCGCGGCACCGGCTTCGTGATCGACGGCTCCGGGAATGTCGTCACGAACGAGCATGTGGTGCGCGGCGGCACCCACTTCCAGGTCATCCTCTCCAATGGCGAAAAGCGCGAGGCCACGCTGGTTGGCTCTGATCCCCTCAGCGACCTGGCCGTGGTGCGCATGGAGGGGGAACCGCTCTCCACCGTGTCGTTCGGCGACTCGGACGCGCTGCAGCAAGGCCAGCCGGTGCTGGCCATTGGCTCGCCGCTCGGGGAATTCACCGGAACCGTCACCAGCGGGATCATCAGTGCCCTGGACCGTGATTTCCCGACCGACGTCTCAGGCAGCGCCAGCGAGGGGATTTACACCGATCTCATCCAGCACGACGCCGCCATCAACCCCGGCAACTCTGGCGGCCCGCTCTTCGATCTCGCCGGACGCGTTATCGGCGTGAATACGCTCGGCATCCCGGAGGAGCGGGGCACGCCGGTGCAGGGCCTCTTCTTCGCCATCCCGGCCAATCATGTCGCGCGCATCGTGGGCGAAATCATCCAGGACGGGCGCGTCTCCTACCCATACTTCGGCATTAGCTACATCCCGATTTCGCCGGACCTTGCCGCGCAGAATGACCTGAGCGTGGACTACGGCGCGTATGTGCAGCGGGTGGAGCCGGGCGCCGCCGCCGACCGCGCTGACATCCGCGCCGGCGATATCATCGTGGCGGTTGGCAATGACCGCATCACCGCGCAAACCACCTTCACCGAGGTGCTGTTCGCGCACGCCCCGGGCGAAACCGTGCCCGTCACCGTCATCCGCAACGGCCGGGAACAGACGCTGCAGGCGACTCTGGCAGAGCGGCCGGGAGAGTAGACCGCGCCCGGCGCAACACAAAAGCCCCTCGCCCGCGGCAGGCGAGGGGTGAGAGAAGGCTCGTTCTCTACGTCGCCGGGGAACCCAGCAGCCGCACGATCTTCTCCATGTGCCGCGAGTCGTTGCCCATGAGCCGTTCGGATGCCTGGCGAATGGTGAAGCCACCCGCGCCCGGCGCGTCCCACTCATCCGGGCTCAATCCACGCAGCATGGCCAGGGTGGACTCCCGCGCCGTTCCGAACTGTGACAGGGCCTCGGCTACCGTGTCATCCGGGCCAGCGACGACCAACTCCTCGCGCCCATTAGCGTCGCCATCGTCCCGCAACACCTTGTCCATGGGTGCGCCGCCCAGGCGGTCCTTGAGCGCCTGGGAGAAGCGCAACTCGTCATCGCGCATGTCCGTAATGACATGCCTCACTGTTGAACGGCCCTGCCCCAGGCGAAGTCGGTCCTCCGCCATCGGTCGTACCCGCAGGTTCAGGTCACGGTAGGTGGCAATCAGGCCATTGAAGATTTCCTGGTCCTGCATCGTCAGTCCTCCGATGAGGCGAGCCGCACGCCGCGGCCCCACGCATGCCCACAATGTTCCAAAAAGATGCCTGATCGTACCACCCGTTGCCGGGAGCGCCAATTGGTTCGACGGCACGGCAACCAGAGATGGCCACAATGCTAAACTGCCTTCTGGCGCATCTATCAGGCGTTTCGCGCGCGCAGGGAGCTCATCGCCCACCAATGGACAGCAAATACCCATCTCGTGATCGCATTGAGGTGCAGACTCCGCTGCGGTGCCCCGTCGATGGGCAACCGCTGGAAGACACGCTGGTCCGCGATATTGGCGGTGTAACGGCAGACCTGGTCTGGCAAATTCATGCCGGGCATTGTCCCGAGCACGGCTGGTTCCAGACCGAAGTGATCTCCCGGCCGCCGCGCGAAATATTCCCGGTCAACAAGCCCTTCGGCACGGCGCGGCGGATGGTGGTGGATGGGCAGGAAATCTTCTCCTTTCCCACCCTCTGGAACACCCTCACGCCAGCCCAGCGCCGCCTCAGGATCGATCCATTCGAGCCGCGTTTCTGGCAGCCTGCGCCGCTGAAGCGCAAGTAGCCGGGCATTCCCAGGATTGCCCGCCAACTGGCTGGCATGCAAGGAGCCGAACACGTGCGGGGAGATCGCAACGCGGCAAAAACCCCGCGTGACGCTGAGCCAGCAGCGCGGAAGCCCACGAGCGTGAGCGGAAACGCTGCGCCGGAGCCGAACACCGCCGCGCCCGCTTCCGCTGCCGAGGCAAACCGGCCCATGGGCATGACACCGCTGTCCATGCTGGTGGTCCTCGTCGTGGCCTACGTGCTGCTGCAGATCCAGTTTGTCCTGGTCCTGGTCCTGATGGCGCTGGTCTTTGCCACCGTCATTCAGAAACCGGTGGATCACCTGGAGCGAGCGAGGTTGCCGCGTCCGCTGGCCATCCTGCTGATTTACATCGGCATCATTGCCGCCCTGGCCGTGCTTTTCACCGGACTGGCCCCTGCCATTCGCGAGCAGGCGCAGCTCTTCCGCGTCCAGGCGCCCGTCTCACTGGATAGTTTGCGGGACACCTGGGCCGGAAGTTCCAACGCCCTCCTGAATGGCCCTGGTCAGCAACTCCTCGACCGCGCCATCGCCTTCATCGCGAGTCCTGCCTCGCAGGATGTCACGGTGCCGCAGGGCGCCGCCCTGGGCATCCTGACCGGCATCGGCGGCAGCGTTGTCGGCGTCCTGACGGTGCTGGTCATCGCTTTCTATTACCTCATGGAGCGGCAGTGGATCCGCCGCATCGCGCTCAGCTCCTCGGCGCCAGCAACACGGGTGCGGGTGATCAAGATCTGGGATGAGGTCGAGCAGAAGGTTGGTGACTGGCTGCGCGGCCAACTCACGCTCTGTCTCGTCATCGGCGTCACCGCAACAGTCGGCTACGGCATCATGGGGATCAGCTTCTGGCCGCTGCTCGGGCTATGGGCCGGCATCACCGAGATCATCCCCATCCTCGGCCCCTGGCTGGGGGGCATCCCGGCTGTCATCATCGCGCTCACGCAATCGTGGGAAAAGGCGCTCCTGGTCGCCGGCTTCGTGGTACTCCTCCAGCTCATGGAGAACACCATCCTGGTGCCCCGCATCATGCGCGGCGCGGTCGGCCTGACGCCGCTGACCGTGTTCATCGCCATCCTGGCCGGCACCGAGTTCGCTGGCGTCCCGGGCGCCCTGCTGGCGATCCCGGTTGCCGCGGTCATCCAGGTGCTGCTCTCCAATTACACGCAAGCCAGGCGCGAGGCCCGGCTGGCCGGGCAGAGCTCCCTGCCGGGGTGGCGCTGGATGCGCGGCTCGGTGGCTCCGCCCGCATTTGCCCCGGCTTCGTCCACGCCCATGGAACCACCCGCTTTCAACCTGGATGGCCCGGGATGGACACCTGATCTCCTGGCGCGTGCCGCCGGCAGCAATCCTCCCGAGAGCGACACCGCCAGCAGAGCGGGACAGCCGCACGAGACAGTGAGGGACGCGTGACGACATCCGTGGATACCGCCAGCAACGACGCCGAACGGGCCAGGTTGACAGAGCTGATCGCCAGGCTCAGTGATGAGGACCTCATCCGCCCCCTGCCCAGCGGTGAGTGGACCGTGGCTGATACCCTGGGGCACCTGGCCTTCTACGACCGGCGAGCGCAGGTGCTGCTGGAGAAGTTCCTGCGCGAGGGCGTTTCCCCAGCCCCGTACGAGTTCCAGTCACTCAACGATGCGCTGCTGCCGATGCTGCGCCGCATGGCCCCGCGCGCCATCGCGGAGGAAGCCCTGGCAGCCGCCGAGGCCGCGGACACCGCCGCCGCCCGCGTCTCCCCGGAACTCCTGGCGGACATCGAGGCCCGCAACGAGGTCGCGCCGGACCGCTGGAAGCACCGCAAGATGCACCTGGACGAGATTGAGGTTGCAATCGGCTAACCCCCGGCACGCCGGATAGCAACAAACCGGGGCCCGGCAACGCGTAGTTGCCGGGCCCGTGTGGTCTGCGTCAGAGCTGCTTACCGGCGCTTCTTCTTCCCCTTCGTGATCTGGATGGTGACCTTTTCTACTGCGCTGAGTCCGGTGGAATCGGTGGCCAGATAGGCGAAGGTATCCGTGCCTTTCGCTTTCTTCTTCGCGCGGTAACTGAAGGAGCCATCGGCATTCATGGTCACGCTCCCCTTTTTCGGCTGGCCCGCCAGGCGAGCCGTCAGTGGGTCATCGTCCGGGTCGGTGTCGTTCGCCAGCACGCCTTCCGCCGGGACAACGAGTGGTTGCCTCCCCTTGACGCTGAAGTTCTCCGGCTGCGTCCGCGGCCCACGGTTCGAGGAGATGATGCGCAAACTCCAGGCGGCCACAGAGCCCGTCTCTACCGGTAGATTGTCCTGCTCACGGATGAAGAGCGTCCAGACCCCGTTGCCATCCGTGCCGTTGAACACCGAGAGCGAGGAGCCGGCGTTCGTGGTTGGGGCGGGCGCGGCGAAGGTGTCTGGAACTGGCGTGTAGTCGTCGTCAGTCGGTTGAAAGGTGCCGCTAACGAGATTTTCGGCGTATGGCAGGCGCTCACTTGCCTCGTCACTGAAAGTCAGGGAGTCGTTCTGGGCGTCATCGCCGATATCGGACATGATCAGCGCCTTCTGCCCGCCGGGTCCCACAAGCAGGATATCCAGGTCGGCCGTGGTCGGGTGAGTGAGGCTACTCAGGGACACATCCACGTCCGCTATCGGCGCATTGAGCCCGCTGACCGTGATCGTAGATGGCCCTGCCTGCGTGTTGCTGGCGATCGTGATCCCCGTCGGGCTACTGAAGCTGTCCACCTTCAGCTCGCTGCTGACGCGGCGGGCGGAAACTGAATCGGCCATGAGGCCGCAACTGCTGCCAAGGACCGCGAGGGCCAGCGCCAACCCGGCGCCGCGCGCCTTCCATGAAGATGAGAACGTCGATCTGGTGTTCATGTCTTGCTCCCAGGGGGCGCAGCGGCGAACCTGGCCGCTGCGCGTGGTCGAGTCATCCACCGTTGGTAGGCCGTCTGCGTTACTTGCGCTTCTTCTTCTTCTTCGTGATCTTGATGGTGACGGTCTCCAGATCGCTGAGGCCGCCCGGGTCCCTGGCCAGGTACGTGAAACTGTCCGTCCCCTTTGACCTCTTCTTCGCGCGGTAGGTGTATGAGCCATCTGGCTGCAACGACACGGTGCCCTTGGCTGGCTCACCGGCCAGAACGGCCGTCAACGGGTCGTCATCTGGGTCGTCGTCGTTATCCAGCACACCGCCCAGGTTGGTCACCGTCTTCCCGGCGCGCACCGTGTTGCTATCAGGTTGTGCATTCGGAACGCCATTGGCGCTGGTGATGCGCATACTCCAGCCCCCGGCAATCGTGCCGGCGTTGCTCAGCGTGTCGTCGCGGACGATGAGCCGCCATTCGCCATTCGCGTCGGTGCTATTGAAGATGGCGAGGCGGGTTCCCTTCGGCGAGGCGGGAGCTGGCGGGGTAAAGCTATCCGGCGTCTGGAAGTTCGTCGGCTGAAACGTGCCGCTGGTCATCGGCCCGGCGCTGTTGATCTGTTCCGGTGCCTGGTCATCCAGCGCCAGCGTCACATTGTTGGCGCTGCTGCCGACGTCTGATACCAGCAGAGCGCTCTGTCCCTGCGGCCCGAGCAACAGGATATCGAGGTCGTTCACCACGCTGTGTGTGAGTCCATCGAGCGTTACGTCAACATCGGCAATTGGGGTATCAAAGCCGCTGACGAAAATGCTGGATGGCGTGGCCTGGTTTGCTTCTGGCACGGCAATGGCCGCAGAGTTGGAGAACCCCTGCACCAGTTGCGCCGAGGTGCGCCTGGCCAACGCGTGGTCGCTGATTCCGGGCGCTATGCTGCCGCCAACGACCGCAAGAGCCATGACCGCGGTACATGCGACGGCGCGTCGATGCGCGCCGCTCTTCTGGAGCGTGTGCATGTTGCTTTCCCTGCTTTACGTGGCGCGGCGCGCTCATCGGATCGCACGCTGCGCTGGCAACTCTGCTGGTCCGCCCCCGGAGGCATCCCCCGCGAGCGTCGCGTCCATCCTGCTCGCGCGAGCCCGTGCGCGCATCCACTGAACCATGTAGGTCTCGCGTGTCGTGTATGTAGTTCGCGAGGCAGGATCCCCGGCAGGACGCGCACTTCTGGCAACGCGCGTGGTTGACACGGGCAGACGGGGCCATACACTCAGGGACATGAGGAACGAGCACCTTTCCCTGCGAACGCAGGCGACATGACCCAGGCTGAAGTGCCATCACCTGGCGCGGAGATTTCCTACGCCCTGGAACGGCAGCAGGGTCTCTCGGCGCACGCGCAAATCGAGGCCGAGATCGCGCGGCGTATCGAGAGCGGCATCCTGCGCCCGGGCGACCAGATTCCCCCGGAGCGTGAACTGGTGGAGCAGATGCAGGTCAGCCGCATGACGCTGCGCCAGGGGCTCACCCGGCTGGTGGACCGTGGCTTGCTGGAGCGGCAACGTGGCCGTGGCACCTTCGTGCGTGAGCCGAAGGTGGTGCATAGCCTCTCCAACCTGACGGGCCTGCACGGCGAACTGCTCAGCCAGGGGATTGCGCCCACGGCGCGCCTGCTCACGCAAGCGGAGATCCCGGCGCCACAGGCGGTGGCGGACCTGCTGGAAATTGCCGAGGGAGCCCCGGTCTACTGGATCACCCGGCTTCGGCTGGGAGCCGGAGTCCCGATTGCCCACGAGACCTCGTATTTCCCGGCCCACCTGGTTCCCGGCCTGCTGGACGAGGATCTGGAGAGCGGCTCGATCTACGAGTTGATGGGCCAGTTTGCGGCCCGCCCGGTCGGCGCGCGGCAATCGCTGGAGCCAGTGGTGGCGAGGTCCGAGGAGGCGGCGCTGCTCGACATCCCTCCCGGCAGCCCGGTCATGCTGATCGAGCGCATCGCGCGCGATGCGCAGGACCGTGCGGTGGAATACGCCAAGGACATCTACCGTGGCGACCGCAGCCGCTTTCTGGCCGAACTGACCTACAAGCAGAACGGCTGGACCGACGAGAGCTTCCGGCGCTGAGCCTGGATAGTGGAGAGACGTCCTTCACGCTGGTGCGCATTGGCGAACCCAGATAGCGCGGCCATTCTGGCAGCGGCTGGCCCGCTGGGAGCCAGGGTCTCCCGTCTACCCCCAACCAACGCTATCCGCGCCACACCCGCGAATCGAGCTTGCCGAGAGAGCTCGTTCAGCCGACCTGCGCGCAAGAACCCCCCAGAGCCACCCCGCCCAGACGGTCTCCAGGGCTGGGTAATCACGCTGGATGCCGATCCGGGCGGCGGTATCACCTTCGACCCGAACGTCTTTGTCGATTTCGGCGATCAGCGCCCGCTGCAGGTGCGCTTGCCAGACCAGGCGCGGGGTGACGACGGCGCCTCCACACGGGAGGGTTCCCAGCGCAGGGCGTGCCGATGAGCGCACTCGAACAGGCGTTTCACCGCGCCTGCTCCTCACGGGCGAGGTTTCGGCGGGCGTATCAGCAACTCGATCCAGCCGTCGAGAATCTCGAAAACGTACCCGCCGACCGTGGCGACGGCGGGCGAACTGATCTCGCCCCAACGGACATCTACCGCATGGCCATCGACGACGATCTCCCGGCGTCCATCCGGGTTGAAGGCCTGCCGGGGGCTGCGGTAGATCATGCGCGCGCCCCCGGCCAGGTCAACGGCTTCCTGTGCGAGCCGGGTTGCCTCGGTTTCCGAGATCCGCTGCGGCGTGTGGTCTGACATGGGTTACAGGCTCCTCGGGTTTCGACTCGCGAGTGCGGCAGACGGTGGTCACGACGTACAAGAGGCACCGCGAACTTCCGCCCGTGGGCGGCCCATCGGCTCCCCTCTCCCGGTGCGCGGCTGTCAGGGGGAGGTATCCGGGAAGAGGCTGGGCTGCGGCCAGCAACCCTCGACATGCTCCAATACCTCCCCCTACCAGCCGGTGCGCGGGAGAGGGGTTGGAGGTGAGGGCAAGAGGCTGGCATGCCCTTCCGTTGCAAACGGCGGCAGCAATCACGCGACCGCCAACGGCGCGCGCGTGGGCAAGGTCTGCATCGTGCGCACTGGCGAGATCCAGATCGCCAGGAAGGCCGCAACACCCCCCAGCGCCGCGAACACCATCACGCCGCGCAGCCCGATGCGCTCCGCCAGCAAGCCTCCAGCAATGGCTCCCAGTGGGATCGCGCCCCGGATGATGGTACGCAAAGTCGCGTTGCCACGCCCCTGCATGTGCAACGGGATCATCGCCTGCCGCAGGCTGAACTGGTTGACGTCGTAGATCGGGATCGCTACCCCCGCCAGGAAGAACCCGGCTACCGCCATCGCGGTTGCCTGCAACGGCGGGCCACCGGCAAAGGCGGTCAGAAGTTCACTCGGCGTGGCCAGCACGATGCCGAGCAGGATGGCGTGGCCCAGGCCCAGCCGCTGGGCGACACGCTGCGGCAGCAGCGAGCCAATCAGGTAGCCCACCGAACTCGCCATGAACACCACGCCGATGATCGAAGGATCGAGCCCGAGTGTCCGCGTCATGAACAAGATCAGCACCGCCCATCGCGCGCCGTCGAACAGGTTCCAGAGTCCGGTGGCCAGGGCCGTTGCGCGCAGGACGGGATCACGGATGACAAGGTGCAGGCCATCCAGCAGTTCACGCACGAAATGCGGCCGCGCGGCGTCCTCGCCGTGCGGCGCCTCATGCTCCACGGGCCGCATGCCAAAGAGCATGACGGCGGAAACAAGGTACGAGACGGCATCCACCAGGATGGCGAACGGCGCGGTAATCGCCTGCACAAGCCACCCGGCCACGCCCGGTCCGGCGATCTCGGCGATGCTCCAGCCGGTAAACAGCCGCGCATTCCCCTCGGCCAGCCGGTCATCGCGCAGGATCATCGGCAGCAGCGACTGCGAGGCGATGTCGAAGAAAACGCTCAAGCATCCGACCAGGAAGGCGATGGCGATCAGCAACTCAATGCGCAGGACGCCCAACGCCCAGGCCACCGGCAGGGCGAGCAGCAGCACGCCACGCACCAGATCCGCCACGATCATCACTGGCCGCTTCGTGCGGCGATCCAGCCAGGTCCCGGCCAGCAGCCCCAGCAGCAGGATCGGCAGGCTCTCCGAGGCGACAAGCAACCCCATTTGCGCTGGCGTGGCGTGCAGGGTGGTGGCGGCCAGCAGGGGCACGGCCAGGCGTGTGATGGCGCTGCCGAACGCGGAGACGACCGAGGCTCCCCACAGCCGCGAGTAATCCGCTGATTGCCAGACGCCGTGCCGCCAGAACGCGATGCCCGCCGGCAGGCTCACGCGAAGCGGGCGGGATCGAACGGGCGCGCGACTTCCGGCAGCACTCCGGTTGTAAGCAGGTCAGCCACGGTCTCGCCGGTCGCGGGCGCCAGTGTCACCCCCATCATGGCGTGGCCGCTTGCCACGGCAATATCGCGATACCCCGGCAGCCAGCCGATGACCGGCAAGCCATCCGGCGTCATGGGCCGCATTCCGGTCCAGACACGCACGCCTGGCCCGCTCGTCGGGGTGGGATCGGGCCAGCCTCGGATCGCCCAGGCCGCGTTGCGCGCAATGGCGGCCACACGTTCCTGGCGCAGCGTATGGTTGATCCCGGAGAACTCCATGGTGCCGGCCAGGCGGATCATGCCGTTCATGGGCGTGATGGCCACGCGCGTCTCATGCAGATAGAGCGGACGCCGCACAGGTTCGGCCAGGGGCTGTGGCGCGAGGTCGATGCTGTACCCCTTGCCCGCCGTGACCGGAACCGGAACACGCAGCGGGCGCAACAGGCCGGCTGTCCAGGCTCCAGCCGCCACCACGATCTGCGACGCCGGCTGGCGAATGCCGTCAGCAAACACCGCCGATGAGCGATTGCCGTTGGTCTCGATCCCGCTAACGGGCACATCGCGAATCTCAACACCCTGCTGCTGGAGCGCCGCACGCAACCCCTGCACCAGCGTGTCTGGCCGAATCGTTCGCTCTTGCGGCAGCCAGTACCCGCCGGTAACTACCTCAGAGAGCGCGGGCTCCAGGTCACGCACGGCGCTGCTGCTCAGGATGGGGGTCATCTCGAAGCCGAAACTGCGGATCGGCTCCAGGGCGGCGTAGTCCTGCTCGAGGGTTTCGGCCGAGCGGTAGGCAAAGAGGAGCCCGTCGTGATGCTCCTCGTACTCCACCCCTCCGGCTCGCAGCGCGTCGTAGAGCGCCATCGACCGCGCGCCAAACGCGGCGGTGGCGAGCATGCCGGCCTTGTAGTCCGTGGCGTTGCAGTGTTGCCAGAAGCGCAGCGTCCAGCGCAGGAAATCCGGCTGGCGCATCAAACGCGGATCAATGTAGAGCGGGCTGTCCGAACGCAACATCCAGCGCAGGGACGTGGCGATCAACCCTGGCGCTGGCACGGGTTCCGAGAGCGTCGGGACAATCCAGCCCGCGTTGACGTGTGATGCCGCCTGCTCCGGCGCAAAGCCCGAATACACGATGACCGGCACGCCCCGCTGCCGCAGCGCGAACGCGCTGCACAGCCCGATGACTCCCCCGCCAATGACGACGACTGGTTGCATGGTGACAGAGATCCTGTTCCTAGTCCTGAACGAGACGCAATCCGGCGCGGGGATCGGTGGTGCGCGCGGTATTCAACGTGCGGTTGAGCTCCCCCAGCGACTGCCGCTGCCGCCCGTGCTCATCAAAGTTCTCCGGCGCCAGCCACGTCTGGAAGTTCGCGCGCAGGGCCGGCCACTCATGGTCAAGGATAGAGAACCACGCCGTATCCCGGTTGTGCCCCTTGACGATGACGTGCTGGTAGAAGGTGCCCTCATAGAGGAAGCCGAGGCGCATGGCAGCCGCACGCGAGCCGGCGTTGGCCGCGTTGCACTTCCACTCCATGCGGCGGTAGGCCAACTGGGTCATCGGCTCATCGATGAGCAGGAAGAGCGCCTCGGTGGCCGCCACCGTCTGCTGCAAGCCGGGCCCGAGCCAGATGTGCCCGATCTCGATCACGCCGTTCTTCTCATCGATGCGCATCTGCGAGGCCACGCCCTCGGCCTTGCCGCTCGCCTTCGGCCGGATGGCGAAGAAGAGTGGATCGGTGCTGGTCTCCTGCGCGGCCAGGTGCTTCCGCATCTGGTCTTCGCTCGTGAAGGGGCCGAAGGGCATGTAGTCCCAGATGCGTGTGCGCTGCGGATCGCCGCTCCCCGCCACGAACAGGTCTGCCGCGTGCCGCTCCACGCTCAGCGGCTCCAGCGTCACGTACCGCCCCTCGATCTCCTCATGCAGTGGCCGCTCGCGCGGGTCGGGGTCCGGCACCGGCGCGGTAGAAGGCGGCGATAAGCGAGTCAGTTCCGTGGCCATCAAACATCCTTGCACACAACAATCCGGAACACCGTGCGACTCCGGCAGGGTGCCAGGAGTGTAAGCCGCGGCGAAACCGGCTGCACATCCCGCCGTGCTGCTACTCCACCGCCACCGAGATGCGCTCCACGAGGATCGTCGCGTCACCTGTGTGACGCGGCGCTGCCGCCGCTGGCCGGGCGGCCAGCAGGTCGTGACCAGACGGCGGCAGGCCCGGTCTGGTCTGGCTGATGAAGGCCGTGAATGGCGCGTCGCTCTCCAGATCCACCGCGAGCCTCGCGCCGTCACACGCTGGGGCTATGCACAGGAAGCGGACATACCCGTCCTCAGCGGGAGGCGCCGGGAGCACCACTTCCTCGCCGTCACGGGTCAGGCGGAATGCCTGCACACCAGCCGCCTGCGGGAGGTGGACCGCAACGCGGCTGCCAGGCGGCGCAACGGGAAGCTCAAGCCGCAGCGGTTCGCCGCTCGTCCGGCTCACCTCCCGGGCGGGACCTTCCACCGTGACCCCGCTCCCGTCAGGAGCAAGGGAGAAACGGCGGGCTTGCCACGGCACCGGCGGCGCGGGGACAGGTCCAAACGGACGAGCGGCCAGCATCTGCGCGGGCACGCTCCCGTCGGCATCCAGCGCCCAGACCACCTGCGACGCCTCCCGATCCTCGATGCGCAGGATGTTGAGCGGCTGCGGGGAGAGCGGGGAATAGCTGGGGATCACCGCGCCCACCATGAGCGCGGCGCATCCCAGCGCCACGAATCCGCCCCCCGACGTCGCAGCCACCCGTCGCCAGGTGGCGCGCACGGCAAAGAGCCCTGCGCCGCCCGTCGCCGCGAACGCGAGCGCAATGGCAGCGGTGGAAGGAAATTCCGGCGAGAGCGCCAGGAAGTCAGAACCGCGGGCGAACCAGAGCCACATCCAACTGGCGCCGCACAGCCCAACTCCGCTCGCGACCGCCAGCGCCCAGGGGAGCCGCCGGATCGCCGGTATCCGCAACAGGACGGCCAGCACGAGCGCCAGCAGCACCGGCGCGAGCACCATGAAGCCGGCAGCCGGCCAG
>JALYWD010000398.1 GCA_030852885.1 Chloroflexota bacterium
ACTGCTGGTCGTAGGGGATCGCCTCCCACTCGCTCTCGATCCCGGTCAGCTCCGCGAAGACCGCCGCCGCTTCGGCGTTCGCGCCAAAGTGCCCTTCGATCGGGCCGGCTGGCACGCGCAGGCTCACACCGGCATAGGGTTCGGCTGCGCGCTTCCACATGTCGTCCCACTCGGTGTCTGCCGCCTGCCTGCTGATGACCGCTGGGGCATACCCCTGGCGCCAGCCTGGCATCGCCGCCGCGCGGGTGACCAACGGCCCCGTGAGGGCGGCTCCGGCCGCAATTCCAAGGACGTTGCGCCGGTTGAATGTGCGGGAACGCATGTTTTCACTCCTTCGCTGGCGGCGATCATCGCCGATGAAGCAAATCACCGGGGTGATTGTCGCCGCACACTGTGCAATGTGCCGTGCACGTTACTGAAGCACCACTCCTGGATGTATCACGCAAACTACTGTGGTCTGTCCAGATGGTCAACTTGCGCCTAAGTTGACCATCTGGCACGATTTGTGCTTGACTTCCGGACACCCGCCCGGGGTTGTGTTCAAGATGAGCGTGGCATTTTTCACGTTTTTCACACAATCACAGGGGTGTCCCCCGCTGATACTACCCAAATGGACCCGTCAGTTGCTCCAGACGATGAAACTTTCTGGACAGACTGTACGTACAATAGACATAGACTTGTGACGGAGAGTCACGGGTCCGCTTTTCGGAGGGACTCCGCCACCCGGCCGGGAAGTGAATCAGGGGTCAAGGAGTTCGTCCATGCCTGAGTTCACCACCGTTTCCGCACTGGTTGATGTCGCCCTGTCGGAGGCGACACTCGTCCACGGTCCTGACGGACCATGGGACGATGAAGACGTTATCGATTCCGTGCTGCGCCTCGTCGCCGATCATCATCGCACGGTTGGCGCGGCCATTGGCCGCCGCTCATTCTCCCCCACGCTTGCCGAACTGCGGCAAAGCCCGCTGGGGCAGGATCTGCGGTTCCTGACGCTGGCCGGCCAGCACGATGAAGAGACCCAGGTCCGGGAAGTTGCCTCCCGCGTCACCGATCTCCTGCTGCGCCCGCTCGCCGCGGAGGGGATGGTGATTCCGGCCTGGTTCTGGAGTACCGCGATCGGGCGCATCGTTGCCCGTGCGGCGCGCGCCAGCTATGGACCGGGAGGGCTCATCGACCTTACCGAAGCCGCACAGCGGCTGGGCGTCGCGCCCGCCATCGTCTCCGGCTGGACTGTCGATGGCGTGATCACCGCCCTGCCCGATGAGCAGGGGCGCCTGCTGGTGCCGAGCGATGCGATTGAGCGGCGGCGCCTGGTGGCGCTGGCGCTTGATAGCACGCTTGCCTCCGCCGGGCGCGGCGAGGATGTTCTCGTGCACGAGGAGCGCCTCGCTTCGTAACCTGGAGAGTCTGCGCGATCGGACCTCGGCGGTCGCGATGCGGAGAACGCCTGTTGCCGGAGCCCCGGCGACAGGCGTTCTTTCTTCAGGCAGACTGGCTACGGCTGATACATGGGCAGCGACACGCGAAACGTGGAGCCAACGCCTCGCTCGCTGCTGGCTTCGATCGTGCCACCCATCTGCTCAACGAGCTTGCGAGCGATGGCAAGACCCAGTCCCACGCCGCCAAAGCGCCGGCTGAGGCGACTGTCTCCCTGGCTGAACTCGGCAAAGATGTGCGGGAGCACGGCGGCGGAAATGCCTTCCCCGGTGTCGCTGATCACGATCTCGACCACGCCGGCTGGCGCTCGTGACGCCGTGACGCGGACGTGCCCGGCATGGGTGAACTTCACCGCGTTGCCAACCAGGTTCAGCAGAACCTGGCGCACGCGCTCCTCATCACCCAGGATCCGCGGCAAGGCGGTGGGCAACTCGATGTGCACCGCGATCGCTTTCTCGGCGGCCTGCGGCGCTACATCCTGCCGCACCTGTTCAACCACCACGGCCAGGTCAACTGGCGCAATTGCCAGGTTCAACCGGCCTGCATCGGAGCGAGACAGATCAAGTAACTGGTTGACCATGGCAATCATGCGCTGGCTGGCCTGGTGGATATAGCCGATATCCTGCCGCTGCTCGGAGTTCAGCGTGTCCTCCGGGGCGGCGAGCAGAAACTCTGAATAGCCGAGGGTCGCCTGCAGCGGCGTGCGCAATTCATGACTCATCATGTTCAGGAAGACGCCCTTGGCCCGGTTCGCCGCCTGCGCATCGTCCAGGGCCGCGCGGAGCGCTTCCTCGGCTTCCACACGTGCCGTGATGTCCTCGATCTGGCCAATCGTGTGCAGCGGCGCCCCATGCCGGTCTCGCACGAGTGACGCATGCACCAGGCCCCAGATGACACGGCCATCCTTGCGCAGGTAGCGCTTCTCCATCTGGTAGGCCGGGATCTCGCCAGCTTTGAGTTGACCAAGCAGCGCAAGATCGGCCTCCAGGTCGTCCGGGTGGGTGATGTCCTGGAACGTCCCGGTCAGCAACTCCTGCTCGGTGTAGCCCGTCAACTCACAGAATGCGGCGTTGACCTGGAGGAAGCGGCCTTGCAGATCGACCAGGTCCATGCCGATTGGAGCATGATCAAACGCGGTGCGGAAGCGCTCCTCACTTTGGCGCAGCGCCTCGGCGGCCTGCTCGGCCGCAACACGGGCGGCTTGCTCCCTGGCCAGGCGAAGGCGGTCCAGCTCCGCCTCCTTCCGCGCCGTGGCGTCCCGAATCATGGCCATCACAAACTGGCCCGGAACCCGGCTTGAGGTGACCGGCACGAGCCGGAGCTCGATGATGATTGGCTCCCCGTGCCGGCGCAAGGCAGGCATTTCAACCGCAAGGCCGGAGTCGATGAGCGCTCCGTGACCCGTTACCCGGTAGCGCGCCAGGCCAGCGCGATGACGCTCTCGAACCAGCTCCGGAATGATGATCTCGATCGGTTGCCCGATGGCCTCATGCGCGGGGATGCCGAACAACGTCTCAGCGGCCGGGTTCCAGAGTTCGATACACCCGGTCTCGGTGTTGCCAATAATGACGGCATCGGGAATGTCGCGGTAGAGCTGCCCGAAGCCGAAATCCTCGGGGCTCGGCCCGTCCAGCTCTGGACACGCGTTGAGGCTCGGCCCGCCCACTGGAGTTCCTCGTGTTGTCTGAATGGCGGCGAGACGCCGCACGCTGACCGCGGTCAAGCGGCAGACGGCAGACGGCAGGAGACGCACACCCTGCGCGAGCCTCTCCGCTCCGCCCTCTGCGCCTCCTTCCTGCAAGCCTTATGCCGCCGCTCTGGCGCTATCCCGCAATCCCCTGGCGCAAGGCGTCGATCTGCTCAAGTTTCTCCCACTCGTCGTCGTCCACTCCGTCGTAGATGAGTGCCATGGGACCGGCGTACCCAGCGTCCTTGAGGACCCGCAACCCACGCTGAAACTCTTCGACATCGGGCTCGCTGCCGGTAAAGTGGCACTTGGCGTGGCAGGTCTCCGCCAGCGGCGCGATGCGCGCCAGTTCCGCAAACCGGCCAGGGCCGCGCCAGTTCCCGAGGTCGATCAGCAGGCCAACATTGCCGCCGGTTGCCTCCAGCACCGCCAGCACGGAGTCAGCGTCTCGTAACACCCCGGTCCAGTTCTCGATGACGATGCGCACGTCAGGATGGGCGGCGGCCAGCCGCGCCAGGCGCGCGGCGCTGTCGCCGATCACCTCCGGCGTGGGCTGGGCGGCGCCCACCATCAGGCGGGCCCGCGTCGCCCCCAGCGCAGCGGCGTCGCTGAGCCATTCTGCCATCCACGCTTCGGTCTCGTCGGCGTGGGAGCCGGTCAGGTCGCCGTCGTCAACGAGCACGGCATCCAGGGCGATGCCGGCGTCCCGCACGGCTGCGCGCAGGGAGGTCAGGTACGCCGGTGCACGGGAGGGCAGGTGAAAATGGCAGATCTGCAGCGTGTCATAGCCGTGCGCACGCAGCGCGGCCGGCAGGTCCAGCAGCGCGAGGCCGCCAGGCTCGGCAGCGCCAGGCCGGCATGGCCCACCGAGTGCGCCTGAATCCGGCGCGACATAGCGGCCCAGCGTGCGGTGCAAGGACCACGTCGAAACGGTGCGCATGGTATTGAGGCTCCCCACTGCAGGCGGCTGCCGGACAGGCGGCGGAGTATCACGGAAGCACCCGACGACCATCCTCCCGGGCGGCCATTTCGGCTCAGCCCGGGGTAGAAGTGGAGTCTCTCACGACGGTCACGTCCGGTGCATAGTCCCTGCGCCGGCGAAGTTGAGCCGGGTCGAGGCATCCACGGCTGGCGGCAGGAGTGGGCGCCAGACGCGGGAGCGCCCCGGACGACCATATCACCTTGCTACCGTCGCACACACCAAGCGCCTCATTCCTGGCAGCACGACCTCAGGTCGTACCAGGTATCCGGATTGCGCACGCCCGCGAGCACCTGCTGAATCGCTTCGATCACCAATTCAGGTTGATCCTGGTGAATATCATGGCCGCTCTCGCTGGCCACCCAGTAGCGCGTGTTCGGGACCAGCGTGGCCTTCAACTCGTTCGCGGCCTGGATGTACCCCTCCAGCTCCGCGGCCGAGAACCCCTGGGAGTCCGCTGGCACCGCGAACGGCTTGCCGTGGGCGAGCACGGCCAGCGGCATCGGCGGGAGCGGGTGGGCCGCGACGGCCTCACGGACAACGGCGTTGTCCGCGCCCCACGGCAGCGTTTCCAGATCGCCATAGCCGGGAATCGGCACGATCTCGTCCGTGCCCGTGCCCTGGTTGAGCCGCACCAGCGCCTGCCAGCGGTCGGGCGGCATCACGTCCTCCAGCATTTCGGAGTAGGCATCGACAAGAACGAGCCCGGCGACCTCATCCGGGTACGTTGCGGCGTAGAGCCGGGCAAAGAACCCGCCCAGGGAGTGGCCGGCCAGGATGTAGGGGCCGGGAATCCCGGCTGCCTGCAACAGCGCGTGGAGTTCCTCCACGACCTCGGTGGAGGTGCGAGGCTGGGCAACGGGATCACTGCGGCTGATGAAATCCTCATCACCGATGCTGGCGACCGTCCCCGGACGGTCGTAGGCGCACACCCGGGTGGCCTCCGCGACGCCAGGCAGCACCATGGTGCGCGGCGTTTCGGACTGGAGCAGGTCATCGGTCCAGTACATGGCGGAGGAACGGTATCCGCCGATCAGGACAACGGTGGGGCTCCCGCTGCCCCGGCACTCCAGGTAGATGGACCGGCCGCCAATATCGACCAGGCCGGCGAAGTCGCCGCTCGCCGGGATCGGCGAGGCCGCCGCCGGTGTGGCGCCCTGGGCCGCCATCGCCGGGGCCGTACTGATCACCAGGGCGATCAGGGCCAGGAAATACATGAATCGCATGCCAACGCTCCTGCCGGGGCCGCGCCTCCGGCCAGATACTGAACCACGCTCGTCCTGCTGGACGGCAACGTTTCCCATCACGACGATACGGCCCGCAGGCACGCTGCGACAGACGTACGCGTACCCATTCGGAGGTGTCGGCGTACTCATTCGCGGTTCAGCGTGGTTTCCCGGGTGATTACAGGCGTCGGCATGGGCACACCAATCCGCCGCGTCGTTCCCACTATGCTATGCCCACGCGAGACTGATCATGGCGCCGGGGTCGCCTGCACGACAGGAATGCCCCTTACCAACAGGAGAGCCAGCATGACGAGTTCGACCTCCGCTCGTGACCGGAAGGGCAATGCGCTGAACAGGGCTGGCAGCGTGGCTCCTGAAGCCTGGGGAGGCCGGCGCGATCTCCTGAAAGCCGGGTTCGCCGCGACCGGCGCGCTGCTGCTCCCTGCGCATCTCGCCCGGGCCCAGGACGCAACCCCGGCTGCGACACCGGCAGCCCTGACAGAGGAAGAACAGAACTGGCTCTCCCAGGCGAGCCGCCAGGACAGCAACGGCTGGATTCACCTGCGCATCGGCGGCGCGCCCTTCGCGCGGGGCTTTCAACATGGCTACCTGACCGCCGCCGAGTACGCGGATGCGCTGCGCGTCTACGAGACCATGACCTACCAGACCATGGGGTTCGAGTACGCCTTCTTCGTCGAGAAGGCCGTGGAGTATCACAAGGACAAGATCACTCCGGAACTGCTGGAGGAGATGTCCGGCATCGCCGCCGGCTACACGAA
>JALYWD010000216.1 GCA_030852885.1 Chloroflexota bacterium
ACCCGATCCACTGGATGCTTCGCGGCTGCCTCATCATCGCCATCGAGGGCGGCTGTCGCTGCCAGTGGCGCTACCGCGAGCGCGGCCAGCAGCCGGCGGCGGGTACGGGAACCAGCCAGGGAACGCACGAGGGCATCAAAAGCACCGTGATCCATAGGTTCACTCCGTACGTGGCTGGCGTTGCTGGCAGCGCGATCTGGGATTGGGTTTCCAGGTCAGGGTACTGCATCCCGGCGCGTGACCCTGGCTGGCCCAGGCCAGTCAGACGGGGCAGATGTCACTCGCGTCTGCCCCCTACGGTGATCAACCGCGGTCTGCGGCCGGTCCCGGTGTTTCGATGACGACGTGCCGGGCGTGCCCAGCGAGGTCATGCAGCACAGTGACCGCCGCCGCCGGGAAGGCGGCTCGGGCCAGGTCCTGGGCGGCCTGGGCCTGGCTGGGGTCGATCTCCAGCCCGATGGCCCCGCCCTGAGCCAGCACGCGCGGCGCGTCGGTGAGCAGCTCCCGCACCAGGTCCAGGCCATCCGCGCCGCCGTCCAGGGCCAGGCGGGGTTCGGCGGCGAGGTCCGGGTTGCCATCCACCTGGTCTGGCCGGAGGTAGGGCAGGTTCGCCAGGATCAGGTCGAAGTGTGTTGCCTCGTCTCGCAGCAAGTAGCCGAGACGCAACGCAACGCGTTCGTCCAGGCCAAGCGCGGCGCGGTTATGCTCGGCCACCCGCAGCGCGTCGGGAGAAACATCGATACCGGTGATCCTCCCGCTCCAGTCCGCCCCCATCAGATGCGCCAGGCTGAGCGCGATGGCTCCCGACCCCGTCCCGACATCCACCACGCGGTCCCGGCCTCCCGGGCGCAGCCAGTCTGCCGCCCACTCGACCAGGATTTCGGTTTCCGGGCGCGGCGCCAGCACCGCCGGGCTGACGGTGAAGGGGAGCCCCATGAACTCACGCTCCCCGGTCAGGTACGCCACCGGGGTGCCGTGCAGGCGCTCGCTCAGCAGGCGTTCGTAGTGGGCGGCATCCTCTGCGGCCAGTTCGGTCTCTGGCCGGGAGAGGATCTGTGTCCGGTCCCAGCCCAGGATGTGGCGTAGTAGCACCTCGGCGTCGAGGCCAGGCGTCTCCAGCCCCGCTTCTGCGAGACGCTGGCGGCCTGTGCGGAGGGCACGACCCACGGTAGATGGGAATTGGCGATTCTGGTCAGTCATGGCCATGCCTAAAGGCCACGTCATTGCGTAAGATGTGCAGCGCGTCAACAGCAGAGCCCCGGCCATGAGGCCGGGACCGTTCGTGGGAGTGCCAGGAGGGCAGGATCATGTGTTCTCCGTACGTCATGCAGCGCGTCAAGGAAGAAATGTCCCGGCGTGGGTTGCTCGGTCTGGCTGGCGTGGCTGCCGCTGCCGCGCTCTCCTCGCGCCTGGCGCCGCATGTCCACGCACAGGATGCCACGCCCGCCGCGTCTCCCATGGCCATGGGGCCAGGCGCGCTGCCGGTGGCAGTAGGAAGCTACACCCAGATCGTTGACCTGACGCACCTGATCACCCCGAACATCCCGGTCTGGCCGGGGAATCCCGCCCCGGTCATCACGCCGTTCAAGACATTCGCCAATGATGGCTTCTACGCGAACGAACTGAACTACGTGGAGCATACCGGCACGCACCTGGATGCCCCGGCCCACTTCTTCGAGGGCGCCGAGTTTGCCTGGCAGTTGCCCGTGCAGAACTTCGTGGTGCCCATGATCGTGGTCGACATCCGGGAGAAGGCCGCGCAGGACGCGGATGCGCAGCTCACCCCGGACGACGTCACCGCCTGGGAGAGCGCCAACGGCGACATCCCGGCCAACGCCTTCGTCGCCATGAACTCCGGCTGGGCCGCCAAGATCGGTGATCCCGAGGCGTTCGTGAACCTGGATGCCGACGGCGTGCAGCACTACCCCGGCTTCCACCCGGAGGCGGCGGCCATGCTGCTGGAAAAGGGGATTGCCGGCATCGGCGTGGACACCCTGAGCCAGGACTACGGCGCCTCAACCGACTTTGGCACGCACATCGCCATCCTGGGCGCGGGCCGGTACGGCATCGAGGGCCTGGCCGGGCTGGATGATGTCCCGGCTACCGGCGCCACCATCATCGTCGGCGCGCCCAAGTTCGACCTGAACTCGGGCGGTCCCTCCCGCGTCTACGCGCTGATCCCGTAAGGGAACGAGCTCTTCCCACCCAGCCCCTCTCTCCGCGCCCGGAGAGAGGGGCTGGCGTTAGTGCGCGGGCGGCAGCAGGTGCACCACCTCGGCCCCATGCTGCCTTGCCAGTTGCTCCGCCAGCAGCGACCGGTGACATGCCGCTGGCGCGCGCTCCACGCAGAACAACATGATGGACTCGACATCTGCACCCAGCGACCCCACAAACGCCTGTGCGTCAAACGTGACCAGCACCTCTTGCCCGTAGGCATCGAGATACTCCTGGCTCAGGATCGTCCGCTCCCGGTACCCGATCCCATCGGCGATAGCATCTTTGGCCACGATGTGTCGCGTGGCGTCGGATGGCGCCACGTCCAGGCGGTGGACATACGGGATACCAAGCTCAGCCAGGGTCGCCTGCAGCCGGGTGCTGTTGGCCCAGGCGTAGGTTGCTCCGCGCAAGCCACGTCGCCGCCGCACATCCACGAACGCGCCCGGCGCCGTATCCCGGATTGCCTGGGCGAAATCCTCCTCATCCCAGCCGTACACCCCGATCGTGAACACCTTCACGGGTACCCCTTGTCCAGATCAATCTTGCCAACCCCGGCGTGTCTCATG
>JALYWD010000414.1 GCA_030852885.1 Chloroflexota bacterium
AGCGTGCTCAGGTCGCGCGCGGATCCATCGTCGAGGACGGCAAGGGGCCAGGTAAATGGCGCGGCGGAAATCGCGCCCGGGTCTTCAGCGACCGCCTCCACCCTGGCGGGCGGGAGTTCGAGCCGCGTACCTGGCCGAATCGGCAGCGCGGGGTGATGTCGCCAGAGGTACGGGATGGCGTCATTACCGGTGTTCGTGATTTGCGTTTGCCAGCTAAATGCACTCCCTTCTCGCGGCAAGGTGATCGTGCGCACCGCTGTGTGCCGCGTCACGAAGCCGCTCCCGGAAAGAGTCAGACGCAGCGCACCTGCTTCCTCGGTGACCCGCCACCCCCACGGCTGGCTCCACCACTCGCCGTGGTCTGGATACGCAGTGCCGTCGATCTCGACAGCGCGGTCGCTGGGAAAGAGTTCGTCCCAGCCGCCGGCGAACGCGTCGTCATACCCGGCGCCCGGAACAGCCGCATGGGGAGCCAGCGTGGGATGATGCCAGAGGATTTCCTCACCTCGCGCCAGGTCGATGAGCGACCACAGCCTGCCCCCCAGTTCGGGGAGAAAGCTCAGGCGTAATGCGTCGCTCTCCAGCACCACCTGCATGATGCCGCGCGCGTCTCGTTCCGCACTCCACTTCAGCGACACGTCTCCCTCCCGAACGGGCGGTATCATACGAGCCTGCTTCATGATTCGCGCAACGCAAGGCGGGCATCTCGCTCGCCGCTGGAAGGGCCCGCAACGGCGTGGCAGCCAACGACTCTGGTTCGTCCGTGGCCCTCAAGAGCACTGCCGGCATTCCCCGGCCCACGCCGCGGGCCAGCCGCTCCTCGCGCGCCGGTGGCATCGCCGGCGGGAATGGTTGGTACGCGTTCGGCTTTCTGCTGCCCAGCGTCGTCCTGGTCGCCCTGATCTTCATCTACCCCGTCTACAGCCTCGTGCGCATGAGCCTCTTCCAGAGTCTCGGCAGCCTCTCGCTCTATGTCGGGTTCGACAACTACGCCGTGGTGCTGGATGACCCGCTCTTCCGCGCCAGCGTCCGCAACAACCTGGTGCTGATGATCGCGGTGCCGGTGATGATTGCGGTGGCGCTGGCCCTGGCGCTCCTCCTCTTCGAGCAGCGCAAGTCCGCGCCCCTCTACCGCTTCATTCTCTTCGTGCCGTACATCATCTCGATCACGGTCAGCGGCATCGCCTTCAGCCAGATGCTGACCAAGAATGGCGCATTCAACCAGATGCTGGAGGCCATCGGGCTCGGCTTCCTGCGCCAGGACTGGCTGGGGGACCCGACCATCGCGCTCTACACCGTGGGCGGAGTGATTGTCTGGCGCGAGGCGGTGCTGGGGATTGTTCTCTTCTCGGCCCGCTTGTTGACGCTACCGGCGGAGCCCCTGGAGGCCGCGACCATGGATGGCGCGAGCCGCTGGCGCGCGCACTGGGATGTCACTATCCCGCAGATGCACGGCATCATCGGCTTCTACGCCATTACCTCCATTATCACCATCGCCGTCTGGACCTTCTCCTACGTCTTCGTGATGACCAACGGTGGGCCCGGGAACGCCACCATGACCGCCGATCTCTACATCTACCAGAATGCCTTTGCGGTCTCACAGATGAACCTGGCGGCAGCGGCCGCCACGCTCGTGCTGCTGGCCGCAGTGGCGGTCGTCGTGGCGGCCGGGTTGCTCGGCCGCCTGCTGCGCCGGGGAGAGCCCGCATGACCCCTTCCACCTCACGCCGCCTCGGCAGCATCGTGCAGCAGGTGATCCTCGTCGTCGCCTCGCTGGCCGCCCTGTTTCCGCTCTGGTTCATGCTCTGGACGGCGCTGCGCACGCGGGACGACTACTTCCGCTCGCCCCTCGGCTGGCCGCAGGGTATCCACTGGGAGAACTTCGTCACCGCCTTCGAGCAGAACATCGGCCGCTGGGTCCTCAACTCGGCCATCGTCACCGGCGGCTCGGTCCTGCTGGTCACGCTGATCAGCGTGCCGGCCGCCTACGCCTTCGTGCGCCTGCCGTTCCGCGGCTCTGATTTGCTCCTGAGGCTCTTCGTCTTCCTGATGGTGATTCCGCCCATCGTCATGTTGCTACCACTCTTCGCCTTGATGACGGCGCTGGGCCGGGTGAACCACTTCGACGCCGTGATCCTGGCCTACGCCGGGCTGATGTTCCCCTTCTCCGTGTTCATGATGGTGCGCTACATCGAGGCGATCCCGCATGAGCTGTACGAGGCGGCGTTTGTGGAGGGCGCGTCGCACCTGCGTATCCTGTGGAACATCGTGGTGCCGCTGGTCGGCCCGGCGCTGGTCACGCTGGCCATCGTCAACGCGCTCTGGGCCTGGAATGAGTTGCTGATCGCGGTGGTCATGCTGCAGCGTGAGGAATCGCGCACCCTGCAGGCGGGGCTGGCGTTGCTCAAGGGCAAGAACACGATGGATATCCCACTGGTGATGGCCGGGGCGACGATCTCCGCCATCCCGCTACTGCTGCTCTACCTGTTTGGGCAGCGCGTCTTCATGCGCGGGCTGCTGGCGGGCGCCGTCAAGGAATAGCGTTTTCGCGCTGCCAGTGCCGGTAGCGCCGTGAGGCGAGAATCGAGGAGGTTGCACGCATGCAGAAACGATTTGGCCTGCTCGTGGTGCTGGCCCTGCTGGTCACCACCATGCTGGCGCCGTTCGGGGTGGCGCGAGCGCAGGATCTGCCCACGGACCCGGTGAACATCGAGGTCTGGTGGTGGGGCGAGACGGAAGCGCCCGGCTCCGAGGCATGGCTGCAGGCCGCCCAGGAGGCATACACCGCCGCGCACCCGAACGTGACCTTCACCAACAACCTGTTGGCGCTGGATGCTCTGCTGCCAACCTATGAGGCGGCGGGCCAGGCTCGCTCCGGTCCCACCATCATATACCTCTGGGGCGGCATCTACACCATGGATGCGGTCTGGAAGGAATGGATTGTCCCCATCTCCGATCTGGTCGGGATGGACGAAGCAGGCCACTACATCAACAAGGAAGAGGCGACCTGGGACGGCAAGGTCTGGTCCGCCGCCTGGTACCTGCAGCCCTCCTACCCCATCGTCTTCAGCAAGGAGGCCTTCACGGCTGCCGGGCTCGACCCGGAGAATCCGCCCGCGACGTGGGACGACTTCCTGGCCGCTTGTGACGCCTTCAAGGCCGCCGACATGCCGCTGATCGGCTTCGGCGCCAAGGATACGTGGGGCGCGGGCCGCTTCCTGCTCGATAGCCTGGCGCAGCAGGTGACCGGCGTCGGCGAGGTGCTGGGCACCGTCACCGGCGACACCAGTTTTGCTGATCCACAGTACGTCACCTTCTTCCAGCGCTGGCAGGAATTGATTGACCACGGCTGCTTCCCGGACGACGTCGCCTCACTGGATATGTACAGCGGGCAACAGCTCGTGCCGCAGGGCAAGGCAGGGCTCACCTTCATTGCCGGCAGCGAGCTGGCCTCCTACGTGGAAAGCATCGGCGCGGACAACACCGGCCTGATGAAGCTGCCGGCCACCGGCGATGGCCCGTTCAAGGATCAACTTGCGTCCACGTCGCAGACGCTGGCCGTCACCTCGTGGGCAACGGACGACCAGAAGGCCGTGGCGGCCGACTTCATCACGTTCCTGCACACGCCGGAGCAACTGGCGGCCTACTTCGAGGCCACCGGCGTGCCACCCTCCGACGACCGCTTCGACCCGGCGCTGATCGAGGAACCGCTGGTACGCCAACTCTACGACTGGGGGACCGAGAACCCGGCGCCGCAGTTCGAGAACTTTGTGCCCGCCGACATCTGGCTAAACGGTTTCAACACTGCCCAGGTCCAGATGATCACCGGCGAGATCACCACGCCGGAGGACGGCGCGGCCTTCACCCAGGACGTGGCGGACAAGTGGCGACAGGCGAACCGCCTGCTGCTGGAACGCTACAAGCAGTGGGCCGCCCAGAAGGCGGAAGCGGGCGGGTAGTGTTCGCTGTGAGTGCCTGACAGCCCCACTTGGGGTTGTCAGGCATTCGCATAGCTCGGAGGCCCGGTGCGGTCCTGCCGGGCGGCCCCACCCCTCCGGGCTCGCCAATCGCCAGCAGCCAGCGGCCATCAGTTGTCGGTGCAGCGAACACGGCGTCCGGCTCGTAGAGCGCCAGCGCCGCGTTCAGATTGCCGGCCAGGCCGTAGCGATAGAACATGAGTAATGGAGAACGCCTCCCCGACTGGCGGCATCGCTCAATACGGGTGCCGCACCACCTCGCGCCAGACCACCTCGATGGCGCTGGCGTCTTCGTGCGGGCCGCCGTCCATATCCATGGGCACGCCCGGTTTCGGGAACGTGAGGTTGTAGTCCAGGTAGGGCATGATCCGGCTCCACGTGGAGGGATGCATGCGCACCACGAAGTGACGCCAGTCCGCGCGGGTCGCCAGGCGCCGGATCAGCGCGTTCAACTGCTGCGCACCCTCCGCGCCCCAGCCACCGGCCGGCCGGCGCACCACACCCAGCACTTCGCCTTCGCGGCTCGTCTTTTCCACCATGTCGCGACTCCCGCGCAGTTGCCTCGGCAGCGTCTACGCGGGAGACTACCTGATGACGGCTACCAGATCGTATCTGCTGGCAGGCCCAGTGCCAGTTGTCCGGCGTAGAGCAGCGTGCGCTCCGGCGTCATGGGGTGGTACTTCCCGGCGCGCACATCTCGGTAGGCGCGCTCCAGTGGCGAAGAGCGGAAGTATGAGCGGCCGCCGGCGACCTCCATCGCCAGATCCACGACCTCCTGCGCGCCCACGATCACCTGTCGCTTGGCGATCATCAATGGAGCCAGTGCCTCATCCGCCGGGATCACGTCCTCGCCAACGTCGGTCAGTGCACCTACCAGGGACCACCACATGGTGCGCAACGTGGCGTCCATCAGGCCAATCTGCCGCTGCGCCAGCGGGTCACTCCGGTCGCGCAGGATTGCCACGGCCTCGTCCCGCGCCGACGCCGCGATCCCGGCATACACGGAGGCAACTGTCGGCGCGAAGTGAATACCTGCTGCCCGCAGCGCCGGATCGAGCTTCGCCCAGGGCCGCTGCGCGGATATCTGCGCCTCGCTGACGAAGACATCCTCCAGATCCAGATCGTGGCTGCCGCTTGCCCGCATGCCGAGGGCATCCCACGACTCGATCATGCGCACACCCGGCGCGCTGGTAGGGATTCCCATCAGCAGCACGACCGGCTCAGCGTCCGTTTCATGCAGCACCGCCATGGTGACGATGACGCCAGCCACTGGCGCCTGGCTGCAGAAGACCTTGCGCCCACTCACCCGGAATCCGCCATCGACACGCTCAGCGGTGGCGGTGGGCTTCAGGCCATCTGACCCACCGCTCGTCATCAGGATGAAGCCATCCTGCGCCACGCGGCGCAGCAGCCCGTCTGCGCCAGCAGCGCCTTTCCGCCAGCGGAACACGTTGGCCAGCACGAGGTACTGGTGCATGTTCACGGCGATGGCCGTGCCCGCGCATCCGCGCGCCAGCGCCGCCTGGGCGTAACAGACCTGGCGCATGCTGGCGCCGAGCCCACCCAGTTCCCGCGGTACGGCCAACCGCAGAAAGCCTGTTTCCTCCATGCGTGTGAAGTTCTCGAACGGAAAGGTGTTTTCCTGGTCGTGCCCGGCAGCACGCGCCGCGAACTCCGTGGCCAGTTCCGCTGCCAATGGCACAAAGGCATCATCTCCCGGAGCGGCAGGAGGGAAGCGCCACACGGACGTACGCGGTGATTCCAGCATGGTAACCATTGGACAAAGCCCTTCCATGAATGCGGGTATGCAGTGCGAAATCGCTGAGCGGCACCACGAAACATCCAAACGTGCCGACCCTGGTCTATACTTTAGCGGCACGCTTTCCACCCTCAAGTCCGAAAACCGAACCGCATTCCGGCGGGACGAGGAGTGATCCATGCGTGGGTATGGGCAGTTCTGCCCGATTGCCATTGCCAGCGAAGTCTTTGCCGAACGGTGGACGCCACTCGTGGTGCGCGAGCTCTACTGTGGCAGCCATCGTTTCAACGATCTGCTACGCGGTCTGCCGCGCATGCCACGCTCAGTCCTGGTGCAGCGGCTGCGCACACTGGAAGCCACCGGCGTGATAGAGCGCCGGGTGAACGCCCGGCACACCGGGGTGGAGTATCACCTCACTGACGCTGGCCAGGAACTCAGCCAGATCGTGCTGGAACTGGGAGACTGGGGCAAACGCTGGGCGCACACCGAGGTTCGGCCCGAGCGCATCGACACGGACTTGCTGGTGTGGGACATGCACCGGCGGCTGGCGACGGAGGAGTTTCCAGCCGGGCGCACCGTCATCCACATTGCCTTCACCGGTGCCGTGGAACGCGGCTACTGGCTGATCCTCGAGCACGGCGCCGTGTCCGTCTGCTGGAACGACCCCGGGTTCGACGCAGACGTGACACTCGTGGCGGACACCGTGGTGCTGCACCAGGTCTGGTTGGGCGAAGTGCCCTTCAGCGCGGCACTGCGCCAGGGGAAGCTGAAGCTTTCGGGGCCGCGCGACCTTTGCCAGGCTTTCCCCGACTGGCTCCAGCTCAGCGTCTTCGCCACCCGATAGTGGGCCCTGCCGTTCCTGATCTGCCACCTGACACGCACCATTCCCTGATCGACACAGGTCAGGCCCGGAATGTGCGCTGTAGTGGTCAGCATCACGGCGCAGGCTCAGTGACGATGCGCCGAAGCACAGATGGAAGAGGATTGCCATGTCTGGATGGGAGTACCTGACAATGCGCGTGTCCCCCGCCGCGGAAGGGAACACGGCCCACCTTGAGCAACTGGCCCGCCTCGGCGCTGAAGGGTGGGAAGC
>JALYWD010000435.1 GCA_030852885.1 Chloroflexota bacterium
GGCTAGACCAGCGCCAGCCTTGGATGCACGTCCATTTCCCAGCCGGACTGGTTGCCACGGCGGACGACCCAGGCGGCGGCTCCGGCCACCATGGCGGCATTGTCGGTGCAGAACGTGAAGGCCGGGAAGGCAACGGTCACCTCCGGGCCGGCCCGTTGCGCCACCTCGCGCTGCAGGCGTTCACGCAGGGCGCTGTTGGCGGCGACACCGCCTGCCAGAACCACCGTCTGCGCGCCGGTCTCCACTGCCGCCTGCGCGGTCTTCACCGCGAGCGGCTCTACGATGGCGTCCTGGAAGGCAGCCGCGAGGTCGGCGATTGGCGCGTCCTCGGCGAAGCGTGGCGGCCGGTGCTCGCGAAACGCTGTGCCTGGGGCGAGGGTGGGGGGAGCGTCATCCTCCGGCAGGCGGAGCGGTTCGCTCAGGCGCAAGAGTGCTGTTTTCAGGCCGGAAAAGCTGAAGTCATGCGTCCCCGGAAGCCAGGCACGGGGTAAATCGAAGGCGTCCGCGCGGCCGGAGGAGGCGGCACGCTGCACCGCCGGGCCGCCCGGAAACCCGAGGCCGAGCAGGCGCGCGCCCTTGTCGAAGGCTTCACCAGCGGCGTCATCCAGCGTGCGGCCCAGGTGCTGAAAGACCCCATGCCGCTGCATCAGGATCAGCTCGGTGTGGCCACCAGAGACGAGCAGGCAGAGGACTGGGAACTGTGGCTCCGGCGCGTCCTCGCCGGGCATGGCCAGCCAGTTGGCGTAGATGTGGGCCTCCAGGTGATTGACCGCGACCAACGGCCGGCCCATGGCGTAGGCCATCGCCTTCGCCGCGTTCACCCCGACGACGAGTGAGCCAGCCAGGCCCGGGCCCTGCGTCACCGCAATGGCGTCGATGTCGTCCCGCTCGATGCCAGCTTCAGCGATGGCTTCTTGCACCACCGGGACTATGGATGTGACGTGGCGGCGCGCCGCGAGTTCAGGGACGACGCCGCCGTGAGACCTGTGCAGGTCGAACTGCGACGAGACGACGGAAGAGAAGACGCGGCGGCCGTCCGCGACGATTGCCGCCGAGGTCTCATCGCACGAGGTTTCGATGCCAAGCACGATCATGAGCCCACCTCCGGGCGCGGCACGCTTGCGGGTGAGACCGCGAACGGCGTGACGCCGCCCGGGTCAAGCTTGCCCCGCAACCGGGCGTGCAATGCAGCGCGGTGGTTCTCCAGTTCGGCCTGCACATCGGGCTCGCTCAACGCGCGGGACCACATGATCAGCGCGTCCTCGTTGTTATCGCTGTAATAGCGCTTGCGGACGCCATGCACGGTGAAGCCGTACTTGCGATACAGCGCTTGGGCTGGTTCGTTGGTGACGCGCACTTCCAGAGTCAGCCAGTTCGCGCCACGCGCGAGGGCTGCGTCGAACATGCTGAGCAGCAGCAATTCGCCGAGGCTTTGGCCGCGATACGCGGGATCCACCCCGATGGTGGTCACATGCGCTTCGTCGAACGATTGCCACATCCCGGCAAACCCAATGACCTGTGCTGGCATGGACTCGTGGTCGTGGCGGCGACCCAGGTGGAGTGGCAGCAGCGAGCGCCGGGGCAAGCTGCGCGCCTGGGTGGTCTCATCGTGCGCGTCGCCGCCGGCCGGAGCCAGAGCGCGCAGCACGATGTAGCAATTCTGCTTCTGGTCCTGCAGCTCTCGCCGGTAGGCAGAGGCGGGCCAGGGATTCGGGAAGCACCGGCGTTCGACGCGGCCCACCGCCGGAACATCATCAAACGTCATGGGGTCCAGCCGGTAGAGCGGCGCGGGGACGTTTTCGGACTGGCGGGTGGACTGCGTACGCTGCAGCGAACTCATGGCGCGGACGGTAGCACCACCCCGTGGTGTGAAACAACATAGTCAACGCGCATGGGGCTCTGCCGTGGTCAGGGCTACCGCGAGAGGTAGATCGGCTCCAGCAGCATGGGATCGGCCAGGTCCTGCCCCTGCCACTTGCGCCAGGCGAGTTCGGCCAGGGCTCCGGGCTGGCGGTAGCGCAGCGCGGGCGGGGGAAGGATGGCATTCGGCACGGCGGCCAACTGCTCGGCGTGTTCGGGAACCAGTTCCCCGGCGATGACGAAAACCGCGTCAGGTGTGGCCGCCAGGTCCGCGACGAGGTCGTCGCCAGTGCCGTTGCGCGGCTCCGCGAGTGGCGCCACGGCGTCACCGGCGCTCGTGAAGTGCTGCCAGACGAGCCGGCCTCGCCCGGCCGGGAGCGTTGCCACGATGCGCTCATGTACCGCGAAGGGGAGCGCCGTCGCCTCCAGTGTCGCGACAGCAATCAGTGGTGTGTCCGCCGCGAGGTGAAATCCCTTGGCGACGCCCATTCCTACCCGTAACGCCGTGAACGCGCCCGGCCCGCTGGTGACCGCTACCGCCGCCAGCGCATCGCTGGAGATGCCTGCCCCGGCCAGGAGATGGTGGATTTCGCCAAGCAGCGTCCTGGTGTGGGTACGGTCTGCCGGCCAGGTCCGCGTGGAGAGGTGCACGCCATCGTAAAGCGCGACACACCCCTGCGCGGTGGAGGTATCGATCACGAGGATGTGTGACTGGTCTCCTGGGTTCGCTGGCATGTCACCGATCTGGTCTCCGTGTGGGCACGTCATCACGCCCCGGCCGCTCCAGTGTAGCGAAGGGTGCGCCGCCTCAGGCTGGCTGGAATGAGGTCAGTGCACGGTGCAGGGCGAGCAGGCGTTCCATCCAGGCGGCCGCTGGGGCGCCGCTGATACGCACGTCCCGGCGGCCTTCTCCGGCGTATACGATCTCCACCAGCAGATAACGGTCTGGCAAGAGCACGCCTGCCCGCTCTGGCCACTCCACGATGGCAATGCCGTCCTCGGCGGCGGTCAGTTCGGCGAACCCGATGCTCTCCAGGTCGGCCGGGTCATCGAGCCGGTAGAGATCGAGGTGAAAGAGGCGGAGCAGGGGCAGAGCGTACTCGTTGACGAGAGCGAACGAGGGGCTGGAAACGGTGTCTTGCACGCCCAACGCGCGCGCGATCCCCTTGGTCAACGTCGTCTTCCCCGCGCCAAGATCGCCGTGCAGGAGGACGACATCGCCGGGCTGCAGCCAGGCGCCAAGCACCTCACCGAGGTGTTCGGTTTGGTCGCTGCGTTCTGTGGTCAGTTGGAGTTCTGCTGCCGGAATGCTGGTCACTGCGCGCCGCCGTTAACAGAGGCTGGACGGGCCAGGGAAAGGTTCTCGGCGGGCGGGACCGGAGCGGATGTGGCCCACTGCGGCGGGGCGACAAACGGTGGGTTCGAGTCGTACTTGATGTCGAGTTCCGTTGCCTTGGGTTCGTTACCCGCCAGATCGAGCAGCACGCTCTTGCCCTGGATATCCCACGGCGTCGCCAGCAGTGCTGTGCCGTCGGGGCTCCAGGTGAGGTCGCCAGACAGCGTGGTCGTGGTCTTGGACTGGTTGATGGTCCCATCCAGACCGACCACGGATATGAGGTTCTCGTCCGCGGTGTAGGCGAAGCGTTTGCCGTCTGGCGCCCAGGCGGGCATCCCGGCGTGTTGATCCAGATCGGCGATCATGGTGAGTTCTCTGCTCGCCACCTCCAGGGACCGGATCGCCGTGGAAGGTGGCTCGTACCAGGTCTGGCCAAAGAGGCTGTAGAAGAGCATGGTGTCGCCGGTTGGCGACCAGGCCGTGTTCCAGACGTCATCCACCCGGCCATCCGTCAGGTTTGTCATGTGTTGATCCGCAAAGCCATAGAGGTAAACGTCACCGGGCGCGTGCTGCGGCCGGTCATCACTGCTCATATCCTTGGCCACGAAGGCGAGTTGCTGGCCATCGGGCGCCCAGGCTGGGTTGAACGCGAGTTCGAATTCGCCTCCAGTGAGATCCTGCTCGACCCCGGTGGCGATATCAACCACACGCACGCTGATCGAGCCACTCTCCAGCATGGGATCGTACCCGGCGAAGCTGGTGTAGGCGATGCGTGTGCCGTCGGGGCTCCAGGCTGGCGCGGCGTGGCCGGAGACGCCGGTGCCGATGAGGCGCGGCGCGGAACCGTCCACACTCACCACATACAGGTCCAGGTTGCCCGAGTCATCCGTGGGATCCGGGGCCATGAAGGCGATCTGCAAGCGATCCGGGCTCCAGCTTGGCCAGATGACCAGGAAATCCGGAGCAAGCTGGCGCTCCATCGAGCCTTCCGGCGACATCAGCCAGAGTTCGCGGTTGTAGCCCACCAGCAGCGGTCCATGCTCACGCTGCAACGTCGCAAGTTCTGCACGGGTGCCCTGGTTCGCCGGGTCCAGTGCCGCCAGGTCCCGCAGGGTCTGTTCGGCGGTAGTCCAGTCCCGCACAGAGAGTGCCGCATCGACCTCGTGACGCAGATCCTGGCCAAGCAGCCGCCGGGCGTCTCCCAGATCGACCGCCACATCGCCGAGCGTGGGTACCGCTTCCATCACCGGCTCAAGAAGCGAGACCGCCGCCGCGTAGTCGCCGCGCCGCATGGCTTCCCGTCCAGCGGCGTAGCTTTCTTCCTGCGGCGCAAGGAGGACCGTGAGCCGGTCCGCGCGCTGAGCGGCGTCGCGGAAGCCGGGAAGAGCGGAAAATGCCGCCCGCGCCCCAACCAGGTCGCCAGCGCTTTCCGCGGCGGTGGCGGCCGCGTACGCGGAATCCAGCCAGGCGCGCTCGGATAGTTCACGTTCGATGAGCGCGCCAGCAATGGCCAGGAGCAGGAGCAAGGGCGCCAGGCGCAGGGCGCGCCCGAGCGTGCGCCTGTTGGCAGGTGGCTCCGGAACTGGCGCGGCCACAAAAGGCACGGCCACTGGCGCATCGCACTGGGGGCAGTGCGTACCATGGGGTGCGATGGGCGTGGCGCACGTGGTACAGAAGGTCATGCAGGCACCAGTCTGGGAGGGGTGGCAGCGCCCATGTCGTTCGGGCAAGCCTTCGGGAGCAACCCTCCACACGCGGCCTGGGCAGCGCGAGCCGCAATTGTGCACCGGTGATGGGAATGCGATCAAACCCACGGGCTGAGGTACTTGTGCGGGCGCTGCTGGCGCTGGCGATCCTGGCAGCGCCCGCGCTGGCGCTGCTCTACAGCGTGCCCGCCGGGCTGGCGGTGCTGGGGATTGGTCTTTTCATCCTGGCGCACGTGCTGTACGGCGCACGAACCTTCGTTGAGCCGCAGGCATTGCGGCCCATCACCGCACTGGTCTGGGTCAACGTGGCGTTGGGCGTGGCGTGCCTGGCTGCCGCCGTCTGGCTGCTCGCGGCCGGTTAGCGTTCGGTCGTGGCCGGGGTCTTGCGCCGGGACCGGCTGGCCGGCTTCTTCTCGGTCTCAGCCTCAACCGTGTCTGCCTTCTTGCGCGTGGTGCGCTTGCGCACTGGCTTCTCCGGGGATGGTGGCTCGGCCCCGGCCTCGACGGCCGCCTTCGTCTTCCGGCTGCGCGGTTTGCGGGGCGGCGGCGCTTCCTCGCGGGCCGCTTCAAGCTCGGCGCGGCCGATTTCCGGGAGCTCGATGGGTGCGAACCCAAGCACCAGCGAATGCTCGACGATATCGCGCTTGAGCAGGGCCTCGGCCTGCCGGAAGCGAGCGCGGAGCGGATGTTTCGGGTTGACCTGCTGCAACATTTCCCCGACCTGCCGCAGCAGGTCAATCGTCTTGTTGAACGTCATGACCAGATCGCCCTCGGAGAGTTCGATCTTGTCGTTGATCTCAGCCATGGTTGAGCCACGGCACCAGGCACGCGCCGCGCCGTAGAAGTTCGGGTTGTGGCCTTCCGAGATCGAGAGTCCCTCGCTCCGCTCCTCGCCCAACACCGCGTGTTCCACATCCTCGATGCGGCGGCGAGCCAGCACCAGGCGGTCGGGCAATACGAAGCGGTTGCCGTAGCGGAACTCCCGATCAAAGGAGAACCAGGAGAAGACTTCGGCCAGGTCTTCCGGCGGCAACTGGTCCAGCACGCCCCGGTCCACGAGTTCGCAGAGGATCAGGCCGTCGTTGTCGAAGACGTCCGCCAGCATGTCCGCCTTCTCGGTGGGGTATCCGCGATGCAGATATCCAAAGCGGTGCAGGACATTGCGAATGCCACGGATGACGTTGCGGAGCCGTTCCTCTTCCTGGTCGATCTCACGCCCCAGGGCCCCTTCCAGTTCGCGCCGCTCCTTGTCCAGGCGGTCAACCTGGGCGAGGTAGTCACGATGCTCGTTGCGACGCTCGCACTCGTGACAGGGATGGTCCCGCCGCTCCTGCCAGAGTGACTGCGTGA
>JALYWD010000437.1 GCA_030852885.1 Chloroflexota bacterium
CAGTGACTGAGGCCGTTGACAGAGCGGGCGAAGATCATGGCGCTGGGCGCCATCTCCTGCACGTACTTGGCGTCGTGCCCGGCTCCCGACCACAGGCGTTGGACAGCGACGCCAACCTCATCCGCCGCGCCCTGCACCGCATCCACCACGTCACTGGCGAACGACGTTGGTTCGCTCGTCCAGAAGCGCGAGACGGTGATGCTCGTGTTGGTCTCCTGCGCCACCTCGCGCGCCAGCCGTTCGAGGCTGCCCAGCAACGTATCCAGCGTGGCAAGCTCGGGGTGCCGGAAATCGACGCTCATGGTGACCTTGCCGGGAATCGTGTTGATCACATTCGGCTCCGCCGCGATGCGGCCCACCGTCCCGACCGCGCCGTCAACCGTGCGCGCGATCTCGTTCACGCCAGCAATCACCCGCGCGGCTGCCACCAGCGCGTCGCGCCGCAGCGGCATCGGCGAGGGGCCAGCGTGATCCGCGTGCCCCTCCACCACAACCTCGCTCCACGTGATCCCGACGATGCCCTCGACCACGCCGACCGCGATATCCGCATCCTCCAGCACTGGCCCCTGCTCGATGTGCAGTTCGAGATAGGCGTCTATGGGCCCCGGGCGGTTCTGCCGCTCCCCCTTGTAGCCAATGCGCTCCAGTTCATCGCCAAAGCGCGCGCCGTCGCGGTCCGTTCGCCCGTAGACGTAGTCAGGGGTAAAGCGGCCCGCCACCGCGCCAGACGCGAGCATGGCTGGTTCGAAGCGCACACCCTCCTCGTTCGTCCAGTTGACGATCTCCAGCGGTTTGGTTGTGGTCACGCCATGGTCGTTGAGCGTGCGCATCACCTCCAACGCCGCCAGCACCCCGTACGCGCCGTCGTAGCGACCACCCTGGCGCACAGAGTCGATGTGTGAGGCCATCACCACCGCGCCGCCAGCGCGCGCGCCCGCGCGACGCCCGGTCATGTTGCCGAAGTCATCGTGGCGCACGTGCAGGGCGGACTCTTCCATCCAGCGCCGCAGGAGGTTCCGCGCGTTCTGGTCCTCGTTGGATAGCGCCAGCCGGGTGACGCCACCTCCTGGCGTCGCGCCGATCTGGGCAAGGTGTCGCAGGCTTTCGTGCAGGCGCTGGGCGTTGACGCGCATGGGCGGGCTCCTTGTACCTGGTGCGGGTTGCGTTCTAGCTGAGAATTGTCAGGGCGCGCGTGGCGTGATTCAACTTCTCGCCGCCCTCCGCCGTGACCACCACCGTGTCTTCAATACGAATACCGAAGTTGCCCGGGAAATACACCCCCGGCTCGTCGCTGAAGGTCATCCCCTCCGCCAGCTCGAGATCATTACCGGCCACCAGGTACGGCTCCTCGTGGACCGCCAGGCCCAGGCCGTGTCCAATGCGATGGAAGAACGCCTCCCCGTAGCCGTTCGCGGTCAGGTAATCGCGGGCAGCCCGGTCGATCTCCTCGCAGGGAACACCTGGCTGCACGGCGGAGAAGGCGATCTCATTGGCCGCCAGGACGGCAGCGTAGGCGGCTTCGTACTCTTCAGACGCTGGGCCGACGTGCGCGGAACGCGTGACATCCGAGTAGTACCCGCCCAGCGTGCCGCCCCAGTCCACGACCAGGGCATCCCCTGCCTGAATCACGCGCTCCCCGGCGTTGTGATGCGGTGAGGCGGAGTGCGGGCCGCTGGCCACGATGCAGAAGGCTGGCGTGACGCCGCGCGCCTTCAGCGCCGCTTCCAGGCGCTCCTTCGCCTCTAGCTCGGACAGCCCGGCAACCGGCTGCCGGATGAACTCCTCCCAGGTTTCATCCGTGCGGCGCGCCACTTCCGCCATGGTCGCGATTTCCAACGCGTCCTTGCGCATGCGCAGTGGCCGCAGAAGCGGCGCGGCCTCCACCCAGCGCGCCTGGGGCAGCGCCGCCTGCAGCCGCAGCAGGAACACGCTCCACAGGTCGTCATTCACTGCGATCGTGCCGTTCGCGGCGGCGCCAGCAATGCTCGCAAGCACCATGGCTGGCTGCTCCGTCTCGGTCCAGGTCACGAGCTGCAGCAGGTGCTCCTTGCCGTCGAGCAGGGCTGCCTCCAGGCGCGGCACCACGTAGTGTGCCTGCCCCTCACGCGGGAGCACCAGGACACTCATCCGCTCGGACTCATGCCCCTCGTAACCAATCAGATAGAAGAGGTCAGGAGATGGCCCAACGATCAGGAGATCAATGTGGCGGTGCGTCATCTCTATCTGCGCGCGGCGCAGCCGGTCTGCGTGCACCGCATCGTTGGCCGGGGTGGTCATAACCGGGGAAACTCCTGTTCATCCGTCGCGTTGTCGCTCGTCCAGCGTACAGTATTCTTTCAATCTGTCTCACGTCTTTTGCCGCATTGTTGGCGGCCTGGCGCCGGGAACCCGCCCCGTGCGCCACATACCTGTTTCTAGAGGAGACGCACCGAATGGACAAGCACCGTTTCAGCACTCGCAGCCGCCTTGCCGGCCTGCTCGTCGCCGCTGGCGCCGTGATGAAGCCGTGGGAGGCGCTGGCGCAGGACGCCACGCCTGGCGCAACTCCGGCGGTCCTGGGCGAAGCGATCAAGTCGCAGACCCGGGAAGAGTTTCGCGCCGAGTTGAACGAGGCAATGGGCTATACCGAGGCAGCCACGCCCGGCGGCACCTTCATCGTAGCCGCCACGTCAGATATCCAGACCGTCCAGCCATTCCTGGCAGAGGAGCAGGTATCTCTTAACGTCGTTAGCTTGATCTACGAAGGATTGACTGGCGGAGACCCCCGGACTGGGCAGCCTGCGCCCGGCGGACTAGCCGATTCGTGGGAGATTGCGGAAGACGGCCGCACCTACACCTTCCACCTCAACCAGAATGTGAAGTGGCATGACGGCACGCCATTCACTGCGGCAGATGTCCAGTTTTCCGCTGATGCCCTGGCGAATCCGGATGCGGGTAGCGTTTACACCGGTAGCTTTCTGGATACGGTTGAGTCCTGGCGCGTGATTGACGACTACACCTTCGAGATGGTGGCGATAGAGCCCAAGTACACATTCCTGTTTGACATCCAGACGCTCTTCGTCGTGCCGAAGCACATCTGGGAGAGTATCCCCCTGGCGGATTGGCGCACTGCGCCGGGCGCAACCGGCACCGACCCCTCTCTTGTCGTTGGCACAGGCCCCTTCAAGTTCCAGGAGTGGAAGCAGGGCGAGAGCATCACCCTGGTCCGCAACGACGACTACTACGACAAGGTGCCGTACATCGATTCCTACGTCCTGCGTATCTGGCCGGACCAGACCTCCGTTGTGAATGCGCTGCTGAACAGTGAACTGGATGTCGCGGGCCTGGAGCCATCGGACATCGCGACTGTCGAAGGGACACCGGGCATCAACGTCGCGCACTATCCAACGCGCGGCTTCACCTATTACGAGTTCAACCTCGATCCGGAAGTCACTACGAAATGGCAGGACGAACGGGTGCGTCAGGCGCTGCTCTACGCGCTTGATCGAGAGTCGATCGTCAATGACATCCTGCTCGGCTACGCCGAAGTGGCGCAGGGCACGCAGCCAGTCGTCTCCTACGCGTATGCCCCGGATGAAATCGCCACGAAGTACACGTACGATCCCGAGAAGGCGAAGAGCCTCCTGGCCGAGGCCGGTTGGACCGACAGCGATGGCGATGGCATCCTGGACAAGGATGGCGAGGCGCTCTCCTTCGAGTTCCTCTATGGCTCTGGCTCGCCGACCTCCGACCAGATGGCGGCCTACATCCAGGATGCATGGAGCGCCATTGGTGTCAACGGCACGCCACGTTCCCTGGAGTTCCCGGCGCTGATCGAAGCAACAACGACGACCCCCACCTTCGAAATTGCCATGTACGGGTTCAGTTGGGACGCCAGTTTCATTCAGGACGCCATGTTTGGCTGCGACCAGTACCAGGTCGGCTTCAATGACATGAAGTACTGCAACCCGGAACTGGACGAGATCAACGACCAGGCCAAGCGCACCTTCGATGAAGCTGAGCGGCGCGACCTGCTGATCGAGGCCAGCAACATCGTCAATGACGAACAGCCAATCGCGGTCCTGCATTTCTCCCAGGACCATGCGGCGTTCAACGACGCACTCCAGAACTACGCCCCAAGTACCTGGGGTGTTGACCTGCCACAGGTCTGGATCCAGCAGTAACCCTTTCGGTGCCCGCGACGTGGTGGCTCGCCACGTCGCGGTTTACCATTTATCTTGTAGCATCCCGGGAAGTCCCGCCCGTGGTCCGGGCAGCGTGCCCGTCAAAGTCAATAGTGGTGAATCGGCCATGCACATCGTTGCTCTCGTGTTCAGCCCATGCGGAGGTCGCCGGTGATCGCCTACATTGCGCGGCGACTGCTGCAAATGATTCCCCTCATCCTGGGCGTAACGTTTCTCTCGTTCGCCATCATCAACCTGATGCCAGGCAGCCCGGTGATGAGGCTGCGGGATAACCCCAAGATTCGCCCGGAAGCGGCGCTGTTGCTGGAAAAGCAACTGGGGCTCGATCAGCCATGGCCGGTGCGCTACGTGCACTGGCTGGGGGATCTGGCTCACGGTAACCTCGGCGTCTCCCTCTACAACCAGCTCCCGGTGGCGGATCGCATCTGGGCGGCCATTCCCAATACGCTCCTGCTGGCTGTCACGTCGCTCGTCATCGCACTGGCGATTGCCGTGCCCATGGGCATCTATTCTGCGGTCAGGCACGGCACGACCTTTGACCGCGTCTCCAGCGTGACGTCCGTTGCGCTGTACTCCATGCCAGACTTCTGGCTGGCCCTCCTGCTGGTCATTCTCTTCGCGTTGAAATTCAAGGAATGGGGCTTCCCCGCGCTACCTGTCGGCGGCATGACCGACGCGCGCAGCGGCGGTGACTTCCTGGATCGTGTCAAACACCTGATCCTGCCAGTCGCCGCGCTGTCGCTGGTGCAGATCGGATCGTGGGCCGCGTTCTTCCGCTCATCGATGCTGGAGACGCTCAGCCAGGAGTACATCCGCACCGCCCGGAGCAAGGGCCTGCCGGAACGCACCATCATGTACCTGCATGCGTTCAAGAATGCCTTCCTGCCGCTTATCACCATTGTGGGCCTGGCGTTGCCCGGCCTGCTGGGCGGCGCGCTCTTTATCGAGACCATCTTTGCCTGGCCGGGCATGGGGCGCCTCACCTACGAGGCGGTGGGCCGCCGTGACTACACGATGATCATGGCCACCACGCTCATGTTCTCGGTCCTGACCATGCTGAGCAATCTCATAGCGGACGTGCTCTACGCCACGCTCGATCCGCGCATCCGGCTGGCCTAGAGGGAGCGCAGACGTGGTTGAAGCTGCTACCAGCCGAGTTGCTGGCCAGGAACCCGATGTCGAGATCCTCCCCGCCACCGGGTCGGGGCCAATTCCGGCGTCACCAACGCGTGACAACGCGCTTGGCGCATACGCTGAGTCCGAAGCGTACGTTGGCTCAGTGGACCGGCGCTCCCTGCGCAAGACGCCCGGCCTCTACACCCGCGCCTGGCGCCGCTTTCGCAAGAACGGCGTGGCCATGACCGCGCTGGTCACCCTGTCCCTGATCGTGGTCTTCGTCGTCTGTGCCGGGTTGATCTCCACCTACATCACCGGCTTTACGCCGTCGGAGAATCATCTGGGAGACAAGCTCAAGCCGGTCATGACCGATGGCTACATCCTGGGCAGTGACGGGAATGGTCGCGATATCCTGACCCGCCTTGCCTATGGCGGGCGCGTGTCAATCATGATCGCCGTCCTGTCAGGCCTGGCGACCTTCTTCGTCGGCGGCACGGTCGGGCTTCTGGCCGGCTACGCCGGCGGCAAGACCGATGCCTCCCTGATGCGCCTGGTCGATGTGCTCCTCTCCATCCCGGGCCTGCCGCTCCTGATCCTCATCGCCTCGCTCTATTCGCCAGGGCCGGTCGGTCTGGCCTTCGTGCTGGCCGCTGTCTCCTGGCCGGGGATCGCGCGCATCGTGCGCGGAGAGGTGCTGTCCCTGCGTGGCCGCGAGTACGTCGATGCCGCGCGCACCATCGGGGCTGCGCCCGTGCGCATCGTGTTGCGGCACATCCTGCCGAACATTCTGCCCCTGATGATCGTCTACATCTCGCTCGTCATTCCCGGCCTGATCCTGGCGGAAGCGGGCCTCTCCTTCCTCGGCATCGGCGTGCAGGTGCCAACGCCGTCCTGGGGCAACATGTTGGGAGACGCGCAGCAGTTCTTCCGCACCAACCAGGCGAATGTGCTCATTCCGGGCCTGATGATCTATATCACGTCCCTCACCATGTACCTGGTGGGCAGCGGCCTGCGGGACGCGTTTGACCCCAAACTCACGGAATAGCACGACTTTCGTTCACCTCAGCCTGTCCGCCGTTTATCCTGTGTGACAGCACGATCGCCCGTCCGGTCGCTTCGCGCGACCGGGTACGGGATTTTCAAGACGCACGGCGGAGTGGACGAGGAGCACTGGATCCCATGTCATCACTGCGAATGACCCGACGCACGAGCCTGCTGGCCCTGGCCGGGCTGGGCACGCTGGCCGTAGACCGGCGCATCGGTTGGGCCCAGGAAGCAACCCCGGCGACCGGCGAGCCGCTGGCGTCCCTGACGCGGGAGGAGTACCGCGCCCAGGTCCAGGAGGCGATGGGCTTCAGCGAGGCGGCGACGCCAGGGGGCACGTTCATCCGCGCCATCGTCAGCGATCCACAGACGATTCACCCCCTGCTGGCGGATGACCAGGATTCCATCAACCTGGTCGAGCAGATCTACGATCCGCTCGTCGGGACCGATCTCCTGACCGGAGGCCCGGCGCCCTCTGGCCTCGCGGATTCCTGGGAAATCGCCGCTGACGGCCGTACCTACACCTTTCACCTGAACCCGGCCGCCGTGTGGCATGACGGCGCGCCGGTGACCGCGGACGACGTCCAGTTCTCCTTCGACGCCCTGGCCGACCCCGACGTGGGGTCCTCGTACCAGCAGACCTTCCTGGACGCCACCGAGTCCTGGCGCGTGGTCGATGACCACACCTTCGAGGTCGTCGCGAAGGAACCGCTCTTCACGTTTCTCTACGACCTGGTGACCTGGATTATTCCTCGCCACATCTGGGAAGACGTGCCCGTCGCCGATTGGCGCACCGACGGCGGCGCCACCGGGCAGGATGCCGCGCGCGTGGTGGGCTCCGGGCCCTTCCGCTTCCGGGCGTGGCTCCCGGGAGAGAGCGTGACGCTGGATCGCAACCCGGACTACTTCGCCCAGGCGCCGCACCTGGACAGCTACACCGTGCTGATCCGCCCGGATCAGACCGCCATCGTCAACGCGCTGCTCAACGCCGAGATCGACGCGGCGTCGCTGGAGCCAGCAGACGTCGCCACAGTTGCCGGAGCCGATGGCCTGGCGGTGGCCACCTACCCGACCGCCGATTTCACCTTCTACATGACCAACCTGGATCCGGAGAAGTCCACGCTCTTCCAGGATGTGCGCGTGCGGCAGGCATTGCTCTACGCCCTCGACCGCGAATCCATGGCGACCGACATCCTGCTCGACAACGCGCGTGTGGCGCACGGGTCCCAGCCCGAGATCTCCTACGCCTACGCCCCGGACCGCCTCACTACGCGATACACCTACGACCCCGCCAAGGCGCAAGAGCTGCTGGCGGAGGCTGGTTGGGCAGACACTGATGGTGACGGCATCGTGGAACGGGAGGGAACGCCCCTCTCGTTCGAAGTGCTCTATCCCGGCGGCTCCCCGACCTACGACCAGGAACTCGCCTACATGCAGGATGCCTGGCGCGAGGTCGGGGTCGATGCCCAGCCCACCGCGCTCGATTTCCCGGCGCTGGTCGGCACAATCACCGGCGATCACACCTTCGACATGGCCTTCCTGGGCTTCGGCTGGGACGCCACGTTCATCCAGGACCTGATGTTCGGCTGTGACCAGTACGAGGGCGGCTTCAACGTCGTCCGCTACTGCAATCCGGACCTGGATGAGATCAACGCCCGCGCCAAGCGCACCCTGCCGGAGGAGCCGCGCCGGGAACTGGTGATCACGGCCACCGACATGATCAATGAGGACCTGCCCGTGGGCATCCTGCACTTCATTGACGCCAGCATTGGCTACAGTACGCGGCTACAGAACTTCCAGCCCACCGCGTGGGGGCTGGATCTGACGCCGATCTGGATCAGTGAGGACGCCTGACCGCCCGGTACGTTGCCCGTCCTCACCACACAGGAGACCACCGATGACCGCGACGTTTGCCGTGCCCGCCCGTGCAGGCGTGCCGGTTGAGGAAACCTGGGCGCTGGAAACGATCTTCCCGGACGATGCCGCCTGGGAGACGGCCTATGCCGAGCTAGATGCGCGCCTTGGCGAGTTCGCCAGCTATCGTGGCCACATTGCCGAGGGCGCCGGCGTGCTCCTGGGTGCGCTCCAGCTCGCGGACGAACTGGACGAACAGGCCGGCAAGATCGCCATCTATGCCGGGCTGCATCGTGCTGAAGACGCCACGAACACCCGCTACGGGGAGATGGCGGACCGCGCCGATGGGCTCGGCAGCCGCTTCGAAGCCGCCACCGCCTTCATCCAACCCGAGGTCGCGGCCCTGCCAGACGCCACCGTTTCGGCCTGGCTCGCGGAGGAACCGGAACTGGCGCAATACCGCGTCGCCATTGAGCGGATCACGCGGCGGCGCAAGCACATCCGCTCCACGGAGATCGAGGAACTGCTGGCGCGTGCCGCCGAGATGGCGGATGCATCGGAAGTCACCCAGGGCGTCCTGGAAGATGGTGAACTCCCCCTTGGGATGATCCACGACGAAGCCGG
>JALYWD010000465.1 GCA_030852885.1 Chloroflexota bacterium
ATGTCCGCCAGCATCGCGGTGTCGGTCATGAACTGCTCGTGGACCACCGTAAACAGGTCTTGGCGCAGCATGCCTTCGATAACACGATTGGAGTTTGGGTTCGCCGCCACCGGGTTCGCGGAAAAGACGTAGAGTGAGCGAATCGGCGGATCGGCAGCCTCACCGGCGAGGGCCGCACCAAGCCGATTGAAGTTGACGAAGCGCGGCGTCGGCGGGCACTCGCTGGCGTGGCTCACCGCCTCCCCGTCCCACCGCACATAGCCGGAGGTCGAGTAGGTCAGGCCGCCGCCACGCACCCCGATCTGACCGACCACCGCTGGCAGGCAACTCAGAGCCCGGCAGGTCTGGCCGCCGTTCCCGTGACGCTGGATGCCGTCGGTGAACTTGAGCATGGCCGGTTTCGTGGAGCCGTAGCGCCTGGCCAGCGCCTCGATGCGCTCGGCCGAAATGCCGGTGATGGCCGCAACGCGCTCCGGCGGATACTCCGCGGCTCGCTTGCGCAATGCTTCCCAACCAGTAGTGTGCTCACGGAGCCAGGCTTCATCGTGCAGGCCCTCCCGGAAGAGGACGTGCATGAGACCAAGCGCCAGCGCGCTGTCGGTCGCCGGGCGGGGCCGCAGGTGCTCGTCAGCCGAGCGCGCAGTCGTGGTGCGGCGCGGGTCGATGACGACGACGTAGGCGCCCGCCCGCTGCGCCTCCCGCAGGAACGGGACATAGTGCGGTGACGTGCTGGCGGGATTGTGCCCCCAGATGATGATCAGCTTCGCGTGGACGAGATCAGCAGGGTCAGGAGCCCACCCTTCGCCCAGGGTGGCGACCACGGCGGCCATGGCGGCATCGCCACAGAGGCTGCCGTTCAGGCCAGTGACGCCCATGCGTCCCCACAGACGAGTTGCAGCCACGGTGCCTTGCAGCAAGCCCAGCGTACCGCTGAACGAGTACGGCAGAATCGCTGCCGCGCCGTCCTCTGCGATGATGGCCTGCCAGCGCCCGGCGATCTCCGCCAGCGCCTCGTCCCAGGTGATCCGCTCCCACTGCCCGCCGCCCTTCTCGCCAATGCGCCGCATGGGGTATTGCAGGCGATCTGGCGCATAAACCCGTTGCAGATAGGGGCGCACCTTGGCGCAGAGCCACCCCTGAGTGACCGGGTGCGCCGGGTCGCCCCGAAACCCGACAGCCCGGCCGTCCTGCACCTCGACCAGGGTGGCGCACGTGTCCGGGCAATCGTGCGGGCACGCGCCCCTCAGGATGATGGTGCCGGGGATTGCAGTGGTGGCCATGCCGCGGTTCTCCCATGCGTCAATCAGCGCCCGTGAAAGGTTCTGGTAGTCTACCCGGCGCAAGTCTCCAGATTGGTGAGTGAGGGGCGCCGTGGCTCGGTACATCCTGGGACGGCTGCTGGGTCTCATCTTTGTGCTCTTTGCCGTTTCCCTCATCACGTTCGTCATGACGCGCGCGGTGCCGGGCGACCCGTTTGCGGCCGGAGAACGTCAGCTCCCGGAGGCAACGCGCATTGCGCGGGCGGCCAAGTACGGCTTCGACCAGCCGCTCATCGTCCAGTACGGCAAGTACATCTGGAATGTGCTCCACGGTGACTTCGGCGTGCCGTTTCAGAGCCCCACCCAGACCGTCGTTGAACTCATCAAGCAGACGTGGCCCATCACCCTGCGCATCGGCGCACTCACGCTCCTGATTTCCTACCCGCTCGGGATCGCCCTCGGGCTGCTGGCGGCGCTGAAACGCAACACCTGGGTGGACTATTTCATCACCTTCGGCTCCACGCTGGGCATGGTGCTGCCCAACTTTGTGGTGGCCATCTGGCTGATCCTCGTCTTCAGCGTCAGCCTGGACTGGCTTCCCTCTGGGGGCTGGGGTACGCCCCAGCACCTGATCCTGCCCGTCGTTGCGTACTCTCTCCTGCCCACGTCACTCGTTGCGCGGTACACGCGGGTGAGTTTGCTGGAAACGATGAGCGCGGATCACGTGCGCACCGCGCGCGCCAAGGGTCTCTCCAGCCGCAGCGTCATGACGTGGCACGTGGCGCGCAACGCCCTCATTCCCTTTGTCACGATTATGATTCCCGAGATCCCGAACATCCTGACGGGTTCGATTTTTATCGAGCAGATCTTCCGCGTGCCCGGTCTCGGCCGCTTCTTTGTCACCTCAACCCTGACCCGCGACTACCCGATGATCCTGGCGCTGGTGCTGCTGGTGGCGGTGGTATGGGGCATCACGTACCTGGCCACCGACCTCCTCTACACGCTGCTCGATCCGCGCATCAGGTTGCGTTAGTCATGGGCGTCTCAATCTCCTCACGCCCCAGCCTCGAGCCCGCGACCCTCGGGTCGCCGGTGCAGACCCCGGAACTGGAATCCGCGCGGCCCGTCTCCAACAGCCGCCGCGCACTGCGGCGTTTCCTGCGGCAGCGGCTGGCCGTCGTCGGCATGGTCATCACGCTCTTCCTCATCGTCATCGCCATCCTGGCGCCGATCATCGCCCCATCGTCAATCGACACGGCGGACGTGATGGCGGCAAATAAGTTCCCCAGCAGCGCGTATCCCTTCGGCACTGATGGCATTGGCCGCAACGTGCTGACCCGCGTGATGTTTGGCACGCGCACATCGCTCTTCGTCGGCTTCACGGCGGTCGGCATTGCCTGCGCCATCGGTATCCCACTTGGCCTGGCGTCCGGTTTGCGTGGTGGCTGGGTCGACTTCGTGGTGATGCGGATCGTCGAGGTCATGGTGGCCTTCCCGGGCATCCTCTTCGCCATGTTCCTCGTCTCTGTCACCGGCGGCGGCATTCGTAACATCATTCTCGCCATCGGGGTCACCACCTGGGTCACCATTTGCCGCCTGACGCGCTCCCAGTTGCTCAGCCTGCGGGAGCAGGAGTTCATCCTGGCGGCCCGCAGCCTCGGTGTGCCGGAGTGGCGGATTGCGGTTCGCCACATGCTGCCGAACGCCATCGCACCTTTGATCGTCGTCATCACCCTGGCCATCCCCACCGCCATCTTCGCCGAGGCCGGTCTCAGCTTCCTTGGGATCGGGATCAATGAGCCGACGCCGAGCCTGGGCAAGATGGTGGCGGATAGCGCACAGTACATTCGCGTTTACTGGTATCTCGGGTTCTTCCCGACCCTGGCGATCGCCCTGGCCATGCTGGGCTTCACTTTTGTCGGAGACGGGCTGCGCGATGCCCTTGACCCGCGCCTGAACTAGGCCGCGGTCAGCGCCCGCCCGCGGCGTTGCGGAGCGGGAGGAACGGTTCAGTGAGGAGGACGTGCATGTCTCATGATCGCGGACCAGGCAACAGCGAGATTGCCGCTCGCATGAATCTGCTTCGCCAGTCGATGCGCCGGCGGTCACTGCTCGGCGGCGCGCTCGGCCTCGCCGGGACCCTGGCCATGTCGGGGCGCATGCCGGGTGCAGCCATCGCGGCGCAGGACGCGGCGCTGCCCGACGACGCAGCCCCGGCTGACCAGCAAGTCTTCATCATGGTTGCCAACATCCAGACGGACAAGACGCCGGACTTCTATGAGTCCGTCTACGAGCGGTTGTCCGAAGCGGTCTTTGACATTCTCTCCGAGCCGCTCGTGCGGCTGGATCGCAACTTCGAGATCGGTCCCGCCGGAGCCCTGGAGTGGAGCAGCAACGACGAGGGCACGGTCTGGACGTTCCAGATCGACCCAGAGCTGATGTGGAGCGACGGGAACCCCGTCACCGCGAACGACTGGGTGGCGACATTCCGCTACGGCGCGGACCCGGCCCACGCGTGGGACTTTACGTGGTACTTCCAGGGTGTCATCAAGGGCTGGAACGAAGCGATTGCCGGCGAGATCCCGCTGGAGGAACTGGGCGTTCGCGTTGGCGAGAACGAGCACGAGTTGGTCATCGAGACCGAGGTGCCCGCGCCCTATCTGCCCGCGATGCTGCTGTACTCCAACACGCTCTCGGCCGCTGCCCTGGAAGAGCATGGCCCGCTCTACAACTCGAATCCCGAGACCTCGGTCACCTCCGGGCCGTTCAAGCTCACCGAATGGCTGATCGACCAGAAGGTGACGTTCGAGAAGAATCCGGACTACACGGGCAATCTGGTGGTTCCCGTCGAGAAGGCCATCGTGAGGCTGGCGGACCCCGCCACGTACTTCATCATGTACCAGAACGACGAGATCGACTACATGCAGTATCCGGCCCCGGCCGACCTGATCATTGCCCAGGCGGACTTTCCGGAGCAGATCTTTTCCTCCGTTGGTGACTTCCGCACCTACTACATGTTCTTCGATGTCGATACCGCGCCGTTCGATCAGCTCGAAGTGCGCCAGGCATTCAGCCACGCAATTGACCGCGACGCGCTGAAGGCACAGATCCTCGGCCCGGCGGGTGTTCCGGCGTACTCGTGGCTGGCCCCCGGCTTCCCGGCGGCCAACGGCGAAGAGCTCTCCTCCATCCAGAACTACGACCCGGCCAGGGCCAGGGAGCTGATGGCCGCGGCCGGCTTCTCCGACCCCGGCACCTTCCCCAAGCAGGTGCTGCAGGTGCGCAGCCCAACCCCGCTCGTGAAGTCGATCTCACAGGCGGCAGCGGCCATGCTGCGTGAGAACCTGGGCATCGAAGTCGAAGTCCAGGATGTCGATCAAGCCACCTTCATGGATGCCCTGACCAAGAAGCCGACGGAGGTCCCGTTCGGGTTCGTCTCCTACGGCATGGACTACCTCGACGCCTCGAACATGTTGGGCGTCTGGCTCTCCGGCGGCCGCCACTCCTGGTCGAATGAGGAGTTCGACAAGCTGGTCAAGGACGCGGCGTCCTTCACCGGTGACCCGGCAGAGCGCACAAAGATGTTCCAGGATGCCGAACGCATCCTGGTCGAGGACGTGCCCGGAGTCTTTGTCTACCACGAGACGCCGGTCCAGTTGATCAAGCCGTGGGTGAAGGGCGAGTTCATCGAGCCCGATGTCAACGGCATCACCAGCATGCACTGGCCGGGCTACACCGCCATGAGCACGGTCCCGGCCGAGCTCTACATTGGCGCTGACGCTCCAGCCGGCCGCGGCGATTCCTGATTTCGTTGATTGACCACCCGAGCCCGGCGTCATGCCGGGCTCGGCGTCAGTTCATGCGCGGAGGATCACGTGTCACTCGTGTCAACAGCGCCGTCGCCGGAGGCCCTCCGCGCGGAGTTCCTGCTCGATCCCGACGTTATTTTCCTGAATCACGGCTCATTCGGGGCCACGCCCGAGCCGGTGTTCAACGAGTACCAGCGCTGGCAGCGTGAGCTGGAACGGCAGCCGGTCGCGTTCCTGGGCCGCAATGCCGATCACCTCCTGGACGAGGCGCGCGCGAAGATGGCGGCGTTCGTCGGCTGCGACGCGGACGAACTGGCGTTCAACCCGAATCCCACGACCGGCGTCAACGTCGTGGCGCGCTCGCTGCACCTGCAGCCGGGCGACGAAATCCTGGGCACGGATCTCGAGTACGGCGCGTGTGAGCGCACCTGGGAGTGGTTCACCGCCAAGCAGGGCGCGCGCTACGTGCGGGCCCACATCCCCCTGCCGGTCACGGACCCCGAGGCCGTGGTTGAAGCGATCTTCGCGGAGGTCACACCCCGCACCCGCGCAATTTTCGTCTCGCACATCACCTCCGGCACGGCGCTCCGGCTGCCGGTGGAGGCGATCACGCGCCGCGCGCACGCGCTGGGGCTGCTCAGCATCGTCGATGGCGCTCACGCGGCCGGGCAGATCCCGGTGAACCTGCACGAGTTGGGCGCAGACTTCTACGCCGGCACCTTCCACAAATGGACCTGCGCGCCGAAAGGGTGCGGCTTCCTCTACGCCGCGCCGCGGCACCACGCGTGGACCGAGTCGCCCATCGTCTCCTGGGGCTGGGTCGATGGCCGCGAGCAATTCCGGCCAGACAATGTCTTCATCTCACGCAACCAGATGCAGGGCACGCGCGATCTCGCGGCGTACCTCGCCGCGCCGAGCGCGGTCGAGTTCCTGAATGCGCACAACTGGGACGCGGTACGCGAGCGCTGCCACGAACTTGTCGTTGACGCCCGCGACCGCATCGCGGCGCTCTATGATCTGCCGCAGATCTGCCCGGAGGC
>JALYWD010000228.1 GCA_030852885.1 Chloroflexota bacterium
CCAGCACCGGGATGAGCAGCACGAGCCCGAGCGAGGCCGTCTGGAGCACGCGTTCGAGCGTGTTGGGCAGCAGGTCCAGGTGGAGCGCATGGTAGACAAAGTGGGGAACCTGCGCGATGAGCATGGCGATGGCCACGCCACGCACCAGGTAGGCCGTGGGCCGGGCGATCGCCAGGAAGACGAGGAAGGTGAGCGCCAGGTTTGCGCCGCCCAGGTCACGCATCAGGTGTTCATTGAACGGGCCATCCGGGGAAACCCAGGTCATGCCGAACCCAGGGAACTGGTCGTAAAACACGCGCGGCAGAAACTGCTGCGGGACCCCGGTGTAGAGGCCGAAGAGGCCCATGATCCAGAGACCGGCCAGCACGGTGGCTGGCGCAGTCACTTTGGTGGACTGGGGCAATGCACGCTGGGGCGGAGCAATCAGCGGTGGGGGCGTTTCCACGAGATGTGACGTACTCATGCCCCTGCCTCCTGGCCGCGCTGCCTTGCTGGGACAAGCTGTAGCGACACCGGCACATGCATCGCTTCTGCCAGCGCTTCCAGTTTGTCCGGGTTGGCCACAATGAAAATATGCGTGATGCGGTCTCCGTCCATCTCGAACGTCGCGGCGTTACGGATGGCGCCATCAATGAGGGTGACTGCCCCCGGTTGACCATTGATTTCCAGCAGCCGCAGTTGTGGTTCGCTGTGGGCCAGCCCACGGATCTTGAGCAGGAAGGTCGCGGCCTTGTCGCGGCCAATCACCGGCTTGCGCGCCGCCAGGACTTTGCCGCCCCCGTCAGAGGTGATCACCACATCGTCCGCCAGCGTCGCGGTCAACGCGGCCATGTCGCCATTCGAGACCGCCTCGATGAAGCGAGCCGTCAGCCGCTCGCGCTGCCCCTCGTCCACCTCGTAGCGAGGCCGGCGGGCAACCATGTGCGCCCGGGCACGCCTCGCCAATTGGCGGCAGTACGTCTCTGACTCACCCACGATCCCGGCGATAGCAGCAAAGTCATAGGCAAAGACATCGTGCAGCAGGAACACGGCTCGCTCTTTCGGGGAGAGTGATTCCAGCAGCACCAGGAACGCGGTGGATAGCGACTCGTGGTCCAGGGCGGTTTCGGCCACGTCCGGCGTGGTGCCAGCCAGCGGTTCCGGCAGCCATGCGCCAACGTACTGCTCGCGCTTCACCCGTGCTGACCCGAGTTGATCAAGGCAGATGCGGCTGAGGGTTGTCGTCAGCCACGCCTTCGGGTTGCGAATCTCCTCGCCCTGTTCCCGGGCGCGGTGCCAGCGCAACCAGGTCTCCTGCAGTGCGTCCTCAGCGTCCGCAACGCTGCTGAGCATGCGATAGGCAATGGAAAAGAGCAGGGGCCGGTATGAAAGAAACGGTTCGGTCTCGCTCGTCTGACTGGTGGTAGTGCGAGTGGGTGCGTGCGTGACCACGGCAAGTCTCCTGGTGTGTCTTCCTGGGCTGCGCACACGAGTTGCGCAGCCCACCTCTCACATAGGAGACGACGCAGCCCCGCCGCGCGTGACATGTTGCCTCAGGAGTGAGGCTCATCCGGACCGGGACGTGGCTCCAGCACCGTGATGGTTGGGGTGCCTGGCGGTGGGGTGCCGCCGTTGCCATTGCCGTCGCTTTTCGCGTTGAACCCACCGATCAGGCCATTCAGCATGTCGATGGGAATGGGGAAGACGATGCTGGTGCTGTTCTCCGTGCCAATCTCGGCGACGGTCTGCAAATAGCGCAACTGCAGCGCAATCGGGTTTTCGGCAATCACGCCAGCCGCGTCCGCGAGTTGCTGGCTGGCCAGGAACTCACCTTCGGCGCGGATAATCTTGGCCCGCTTTTCGCGCTCGGCTTCGGCCTGCTGGGCCATGGCGCGCTGCATGGTCTGCGGCAGTTCGATGTCCTTGACCTCGACGATGCTGACCTTCACACCCCACGGCTCGGTCTGCTCGTCGATGATCTGCTGCAGGCGTGCATTGATCGTTTCCCGCTCTGACAGCAGGTCATCCAGGCTGGACTGGCCCAGCACCGAACGGAGCGTGGTTTGTGCGATTTGCGACGTGGCGCGGTTGTAGTCCGTGACGTTGATGATCGCGGCGTTGGGATCCACCACGCGGAAATAGGCGACCGCATTGACGCGCACGGTGACGTTGTCGCGCGTAATCACTTCCTGGGAAGGGATATCAAGCGTCACCGTGCGCAGGTCGATGCGCTGCATGCGCTCGATGAAGGGCACCAGCAGAATCAGCCCGGGGCCACGCGGCCCCATCAGGCGGCCGAGGCGAAAGATGACGCCGCGTTCGTACTCGCGCACGATGCGCACGATAGCGCCGAGGATGATCAGGATCAGGATCAGCAGCGGGATCAGCAGGGCGAAGACAACATTCATGGTGGATTCTCCAGTGCGGCGGTGAGCGGCGAGTCGAGCTGCGATGTGGAGCTAGGTTGTCTGCGTGCCTGGGGTATCGGCTTCAGGGAGGACCGGGCGCCGGTCCCCCATCACCACCACGCCGGCCCTGTCCGCCTCCTCGGCTGTGGCGCGGCGCACGAACAGGCGCAGGCCATCCATGCCGCTCACCGTGACCGGGACCCGTTCGCCGATCGGCGGCATCGCCTCCGGTGCATCTTGCGTCGCCGTGGCCTGCCAGAGCGCACCGTCAATGTAGATCATGCCGTCGGGGTCAAGCGTTTGGCGTACGGTCCCGACCATGCCCACCATCCCTTCGCGGCCGGTGGCGGGCTTGCGGCGCAGGACGGCCAGTGCGAACCCGCCGATGGCCGCGAACATCAGGCCCAGCAGGATGGCCACCCCCCAGATCAGCGGCCGGTAGATGGCGACGCCTTGCGACTCATCGAAAAGCACATACGATCCCGCCACCATCAGCGCCAGCCCGCCGACCGTGAGCAAACCCAGCGAGGGCACGAAGAGATCGACGAAAAGGAGGATGAACGCGACGAGGATCATCAGCGCGCCGCGCCAATCAAAGGGCAATTGCACGAGGCCCAGGGCGGCCAGCGTCAGGCAGATAGC
>JALYWD010000471.1 GCA_030852885.1 Chloroflexota bacterium
CACAGCCGGCGCGGACCCTTGGCGGCCGCGCGCTGACGGCGCTCTCGGCCGAGACGTGGGACCGCGGCTTCTCGCGGTTACAGCCGGTTCTGCCGGGCAGGCTCAGGCAGCGAACGCTTGGGGACAAGCTCCACAAACTGGCCGAGGTATTGTCGGTCAATACGAGTGAGGACCTGTATCTCGGGCTGGTGTCACAGTGGCGCGATCCTGAGAGCGTCGCGATCAACGGCAGAGAGCCGGCAACGGCGCTGACAAACAAGGACAGGTGGGCGGCGCTGCCCGAGTTCGCCAGGCGCATGATGTATCTCGACCTCGTCAGCTATCTCCCTGACGACATCTTGACCAAGGTCGACCGGGCAAGCATGGCGACCAGCCTGGAGGCACGTGTCCCGCTCCTGGACCATCGGGTCGTGGAGTTTGCCGCGTCGGTGCCGCTCGGGATGAACATCTCGGGGACGCAGGGCAAGGGATTGCTGCGAGACGTACTCTATCGGTACGTGCCAAGGGATCTCATGGAACGGCCCAAGATGGGGTTCGGCGTGCCCATTGATGCCTGGCTGCGTGGACCGCTGCGTGAATGGGCCGAGGATTTGCTCGATCCTCGTGCGATGCGGCAAGAGGGGTTTTTCCGTCCTGATCCGATCCAGCAGAAGTGGCGCGAGCACCTTTCGGGGGTTCGAAACTGGCAGTATCACCTGTGGACTGTGCTCCAGTTCCAGGCATGGAGGCGAGCTACCGAAACGGGAACATCTTTTCCGAGTTCCATTCCGGAGTTGGGCAATGTCACATCGCTGGTCCGGCAGTGAAGTATCCAGGCCTTGGAGAAACTCCTGGCGAAGAGACACTGCGACCAGTCAAGGTGCTGCACGTCATCACGCGCATGATAATAGGCGGCGCGCAGGAGAATACGCTCTTGACCGCAGCCGGGATTGGACAGATACCCGGATATGAAGTCCACTTGGTTTCCGGGGTGGACACTGGCACCGAAGGTGAGATGTCGGCCTCTGTCCCCGGAATCAGTCGATTCATTGTGATTCCCGAAATGCGTCGTAGCGTCAATCCTGTTGCGGATGCCATTGCGCTGTGGAAACTCTATCGGTTCATGCGGCGAGAACAATTCGATATTGTGCACACACATCTTGCCAAGGCCGGGATTCTGGGTCGGTTGGCCGCGCGAATGGCCGGCGTCCCTGTGGTGGTGCATGGACTTCATGGAATGGTGTTCAACGACTACCAGTCGTGGATAGTGAACCGTGCGTATTGGGCGGCTCAGCGCCTGGTTGATCCCTTGACCGACCACTATGTCACTGTTTCGACGGTCGTGACTGACAAGGCAGTGGACGCCGGAATTGGCACGCCCGACAACCACACGACTGTTTACAGTGGGATGGAACTAGATTGGTTCACGGCGTCTGAAATCGGGCCTGTGGAAGCTCGTTTGCGGTGGGGAATCCCCGCGTCGGCGAAGGTGGTAGGCACTATCGCGCGCATGGTGCCGGTGAAAGGATATGACATCCTCTTCGACACCATACCAGCCATTCTCGGTCGCCATCCCGACTCGTATTTTCTCCTTGTTGGTGACGGCCCCCTACGAGATGAACTGCTGGATCGGGCGGCACGCATGGGAGTTGCTGAGCGAGTTGTGTTCTGCGGGCTAGTTTCTCGCGAGGACATACCCGGTGCACTGGCCGCAATGGATCTCATGGCTCATCCAGCACGCTATGAAGGATTGCCGCGGGTGCTGGTACAAGCACTCGCGATGGAAAAGCCATGCGTGGCTTTCGACGCCGATGGCACCAGGGAGGTGGTCGTCTCTGGCGAGACCGGCTACTTGATTGCACCCGGCGACTCAGCCGCGTTTGCAGATGCGGTGAACACGCTTTTATCAGACCCGGAACGCCGGCGGGCGTTTGGAAAGGCGGGTAGAAAGCGCGTGGATCCTGCCTTCCGGGTGGAGACGATGGTTTCTGAGACCAACCGTGTCTATAAGGAACTCTTGCAGCGGCGCGCAACCTGACCAAAGGCGGCCTAGTAGGCCGCTGGTCGGGTCAAACCTTACCCCTGTCCTCCCAGGGGCTGTCCCATCTGGCGCCGGATTCGTGCGACTGGGCGCTGCTCCATTGGACGAACGACCTGGCCCGTGTCTGACAAATCGAGCCGCTCCAGCGCTGTCACGGCGATAAGCACCATGATGGTGACGCTTGCAATCAAGATGGCGGCCATGAAGTCAGGTTCGACTGTCGTTACAAGAACGGCACTCACACCGCCTGCCAGGGCCGCGGCATAGAGGAGACCCACCGCCTGCCGTACAGTCAGGCCAAGCTTCAACAACCGGTGGGAGATGTGGTCCCGCCCACCCGAGGAGATGCTCACGCCTCGGCGTAGGCGTGAAATCGTCACTAGCGACGTATCTGCAATCGGGACGATGAGCACCAGAAGCGGTGCTATCCAGGCACGTTCCGGCTCCAATCCGGGGAAGCGGAGCTTTATCGCCAGTACGGCAAGGAGGAATCCCAGTAGCAGGCTGCCGGCATCCCCCATGAAGATGGTGGCGGGATTCCAATTGAACCAGAGAAAGCCAAGTATCGCTCCAAACAACACTGCAGCCACCACGGAGACCCAGATTTGCCCATTCAGCCCCGCCAGGACAGCAAAGGACGCGCAGGCGATTGCAGCGACTCCGCCTGACAGGCCGTCCATGTTGTCCAGGAGATTCATCGCGTTGCAAATACCCACGATCCAAAAAATCGTCAGGCAAGCATTGACCAGGTCGTTGGTGAAGATAGAGATTTGCACACCACCGACGATGAGAAGAAGCGCCGCACCAACCTGAGCCAGAAGCTTGACGAAGGGTCGCATTCCCCGCCGGTCATCAATGATGCCGGTGACCAGCAGCAGGGTTGCACCAGCCAACACCACAGCGCCTTCTTCGAGCACGGTCCGGGAGTGCGCTACCGGGACAGCGACAACAAAGGCGCTATACATGGCAATCCCGCCCATCAGGGGAACAGGGTTGGTGTGAAGCTTCCTTCGGCTGGGGTGATCAAGCCAGTCAAAGCGACGTGCAGCTAGTCGAACACCGTAAGTGGCTGCCAGAGAGACAAGAAATGCCAAAGCTACTGCGGCGCCAAGCCAGGTGGTCAACTGGGAATCCTCTCTTCTTTCGGACCACGCTTCAGAACTCGTAGCAGCGGTATCTTTTGAGAACCGATAGCCTGCGGGAACTGACCTTCACCTCTTCGAGCGATGGATTCTTCATTCGGCAGCCAACAATGGGTTTGATTTTAGGCCCTGGGACTCACAGGCGGCTTGGTGACGTGGCCTCCAGGGCCAGGCGAATCCGTGCAAGGGTGCTGGGGAGAGGAATTTCGGGCGCCCATCCGACTAGCTCAGTGATCCGAGAGATATCCGGCACGCGGCGCTGCATGTCCTCGAAACCCGGAGCATACGCCTGTTCGTACGGGATAGCTACGACCGTGGATTCACTGTCCATTTGCTCCCGGATCATTCCCGCAAGTTCGAGGATGCTGATCTCCTCCGTGTTGCCGATGTTATAGGTGCGTCCCGGCGCATCGGGATGCAGCGAGAGGGCGATGATCGCCCGCACCACGTCCTGGACATCGCAGAAGCAGCGTTGCTGGCTGCCGTCGCCGTAGATGGTGATCGGCTCGTTGCGCAGCGCCTGGCCGACAAAGCGCGGGACGACCATGCCGTAGCGGCTGGACTGGCGCGGCCCGGTCGTGTTGAAAAGGCGGAAGGGCGCGACCTCCAACCCGTGCTCGTGGTAGTAGGCCATGCCCAGGAACTCATCGACCATCTTGCTGGCGGCGTATCCCCAGCGGCTCTTGCTGGTGGGTCCCAGGAGGATGTCGTCGTCCTCGCTGAAAGGAATGCGGCTGCCCTTGCCGTACACCTCGGACGTGCTGGCCAGCAGGAC
>JALYWD010000476.1 GCA_030852885.1 Chloroflexota bacterium
CTTTCCGTGTTGGTGGACAGTTTGACTCTGCCATCGGTTTGACCCGAATAGCGGAGGTAGTTCTGCAACCCCTCTCGGAAGTCATCGGGGTAAATGAACTCATTTCCGGTGTTGTACGGCGGGTCGATGTAGATCATCTTGACCTTGCCGTAGTAGCTCTTCTGGAGCAGCTTCAGCACCTCCAGGTTCTCGCCCTCGATGATCACGTTCTGCGTGGTGTCGAAGTCCACGCTCTCGGCGCGGTCGGGGCGCAGCGTGCCGTAGCTGGGCTGCTGGATGGTGCGCATGCAGGCCGCCTTGCCCGGCCAGGTCAGGCCGAAGCGCTCCTTGCCGGGCTCCACCCACTCGCCCAGCGAGCGCTTCAGGGCATCAAAATCGATCTTGCCGTCCTGAAAGACTTCCGGGAAATCCTCGCGCAGGCGCTCGACGCGCTCGGCAGTCATGTCCAGGGAGGCTAGGTCCAGGCGGTCTGGGGCAGAGGCTGTGTCGGTCATACCAATCTCCAGCGAAGCGTAAACAGGGTGGTGAGCGTGGCGTCCTGCGCCAGGCGGCGCTCCACATCGTCCAGCAGGGCGTCGCGCCGCGTGCGCACCTCGCGGCTGGCGGCGCGGAAGTCCATCTCCGCCTCATCGCGGCGCGCTTCCGCCTGGTTCAGCTTGCGCTGCGCGGCCAGCTTCTCCGGCACGGCGCCCGCTTGCCGCGCCTCCCGGCGCAGCGTCTTGATCTCGGCCTCCAGGTTATTGAGCGTGCGGCGCAGCGTCAGCCGGTGGTCATCGGACCAGGCGTCCAGCTTGCGCGATTCCTCCTCCAGGTAGACCAGATTGCGCGCGGCAATCTCCCCGGTGATCTCCGCGTGCTGTGCCTGCAGCATGGCGCTCAGCGGCTCGGGCGCGTCAGCGGCAGCGGCTGGGCCATCCACCCAGGCCGGGATGGTGAAGAAGCGCGCGGCATCTCCGGGCACGGTCGCGCCATCATCGGCCACCGCCGCGGCCAGCAGGTGATCCTCGGCGCTCTCCGCGCCCTCCACGCTCAGGCGGGCCAGTGTCAGCCAGCCGGTCGTCCCCACGAACGGCTCCAACGCGCTGATCAGGCCCTGCCGGTCAGGATCGCGCAAGTACGCGCCGTAGTCGAATGTAACGCTGGCACAGGGCAGATCCCGGCCCTGCGCCTGGGCCAGCACCGCCCCGGCCAGGGGATGGTTCAGGCGGTAGAAGTGGGCATCCCCCGCGCGGCGCGGGAGCTCGTAGCGGCCCAGCGGGACCGGAATGGGAAACGGATTGCGCCGCAACTCGAAGCCGCCATCGCCGTCAAAGGCCGCGTGCTCCGCCAGCTCGTGCCGCGTCAGTCGCATCAGCATCCGCTCCGAGCGGCCCAGCGCCTCGCGCGCACTGGCATCGCGCACACGCAGCTTCTCCGTCACTTCGACGTCGAAGTTGTCGAGCAGTTGCTGCCGGGTGTTGGTCAGCGCCTGGCTGATCTCGCCCTCCAGATCTCGCCGCAGGGCGTCGAATCCGTACTGGATCTGCTCTGGGGTCCGGCACTGCTGGTAAAGCTCGGCGATACGCTGCTCGAAGTCCACACCCGATTCAATGCTCCCAAGCACCTCGTCACTCGCGCCGAAGACGCCCTCGAAGAGCTGGAACTTCTCCGAGAGCAACTCGAAGACGCGCTGGTCGGCGGCGTTCGTCTGGTTCAGGAAGTTGACCACCACTACGTCATGTTGCTGGCCGTAACGGTGGCAGCGGCCAATGCGCTGTTCAATGCGTTGCGGGTTCCACGGCAGATCGTAGTTCACCACCAAGGAGCAGAACTGGAGGTTGATCCCCTCAGCCCCCGCCTCGGTGGCGATCATGATGTGTCCCTCATCGCGAAAGTAATCCACCAATGCCGAGCGCATATCCGCCGTGCGAGACCCGGTGATACGGTCCGAACCCGCGTATCGCTCCAGCCAGCGCGCGTAGATGGCGCGCGAGCGCTGGTCCGTGTTGGAGCCGTTGAAAAGCACGATGCCTTCATGGAAGTCGCTGTTGGCCAGCACACGCAACAGGTAATCCTGCGTGCGCCGCGACTCCGTGAAGATGATCGCCTTGCGGGCTGCGCCCAGCCGCTCCGCCTCGGCGAACGCGCGTTCCAGGGCGACCAGCAGAGCCTTGCCCTTGGCGTTCTCTTCAATGGAGAGCGCCAGGCTGGTGAACAGTTTCAGGTCGCCAATCTCGCGAGCAATCGCCTCGCGTTGCCCCTCCGTTAGGGGCTCTGGCGAGGCATCGTCGTGCCACTCCTCCGCCGTTTCATTGAGGGCTTCGTAGTCCTGGTCGAGTTCGTCTGTCAGGGAAAGAGGGACCTGCTGGGGCGCCAGAGTCCCTTCCAGGCGGCGGGTGATCGTCTGCAGGGCGCCGGCAATGGCGAAGGTGGAGGAGGCCAGCAGCTTGCGCAGCACCAGGGTCATCAGCGTGCGCTGGCCGGAGGGGAGCGCCTGCAAGTTTGGGCGTTGCAGGTAATCGGAGACCTGTGCGTAGAGATGCGCCTCATTCTCCTCCGGCGTAAAGGGTTGCAGAATCGGCAGGCGCCTCGTATAGCGCACATACGGGAGCACCTGCCGGCGCAGGGTGCGGTGGCAGACAGGGCGCAGGCGGTCGCGCAGTTCATCGAATACCGCCTGCTGGCGCACATTCGCGTACTGCTCGCGGAAGCTGTTCACATCCCCGAAGGCATAGTCATCGATAAAGCTCACCAGGCCATACAGTTCCAGCAATGAGTTCTGCAGCGGCGTGGCGGTCAGCAGCAGCTTACGCTTTCCGTGCAACGCCAGCTTGAGCGTGTTGGCGATGACATTGTTCGGCTTGTAGACGTTGCGTAGGCGGTGCGCCTCGTCGATCACCACCAGATCCCACGGCATCGCGTGGACATCCCCCGCCTTACCACGGGCAAATTGGTAGGAACAGATCACGACGGCATCCTGCTAAAATGGGCGGAAGTTGCCCTGCCTGATCGCGTCGTTGTACGCCTTTGCTTCCAGGATATGGCAGGGCAGAAAGAACTTCTCGGTCAGTTCCTGGTACCACTGCTTTCGCAGGTTCGCCGGGGTAATGACCAGCACCCGCTGCTTGCGTTCAGCCCATTTCTGGGAGATGACCAGCCCAGCCTCAATCGTCTTTCCAAGGCCTACCTCATCCGCCAACAGGGCGCCAGCCGAGAGCGGCGACCGGAAGGCGAAGAGCGCAGCCTCGATCTGGTGCGGGTTGAGATCGACCTGGGCGTCAATGAGCGCGCCGGTCAGCTTTTCTGCACTGCCCGCCGGATAGCGCCGGGTCAGGCTGTGCGCGAGGTATGCCGCGTGGTAATCCGTGAACGCCATAGTCCAGCGGTGGGTCCCTTTCGCATCGGTCTTTCGCAGTGATTCTACTTGTGTTGACAATCCTCTGACCCACTCCGATAGTGGCCGCAGTACTCAGAACGCCGCGAGGGGAGCATCAGGGCTTCTGGTGACATCTCCAACGTGACCCACCGGAGTTGAATTGTGTCTGTTGCTGATCACGGTCCCGATCAACGTACCGCGTCCCTTGCTTCCGCGTCTCGTCACTCACGGCGCACCATGCTGGCGGCGGCGGCAGCGGTAGCGGGCAGCGCTGCGCTGCGCCCGGTCGCGAGCCGCGCCCAGGAGGCCACGCCGGCCACAGACGACATGATTCACGGGGCGGCGCTGGAGGCCGCGCTGGAGAAGCTGGACGCGCTGGCGCTGGCGAAGATCGCCGAGGGCGCGGTGCCCGGCATGGCCATCGCCGTCGTCCAGAACGACGCGGTGGTCTTCACCAGGGGCTACGGCGTGCGGGATGTCGATACCGGGGAACCGGTCGATGCTGACACCGTTTTCCAACTGGCGTCGCTCTCGAAGCCGATCTCGTCCACGATTGTGGCCTCCATCGTCGGGGCGGGTGACGCGAGCTGGGACAGCATCGTGGCGGACCGCCTGCCCGACTTCGTGCTGATGGACGACTACGTCACCCGCAACGCCTCGCTGCGCGACTGCTTCGCTCACCGCACAGGGGTGCCAGGTCTGGTTGGCGCGGACCTCGAGGTGCTCGGGTTCACCCGGGACGAGATCATGCACCGGCTGCGCTACGTGCCGGTCAGCGGCAGATTCCGCCAGACCTACTCCTACAGCAACATCATGATGACCGCTGGCGCACTCGCCGCGGCCGCGCCACTCGGTCAATCCTGGGATGACATCGCCGATGAGCGCGTCTTTGGCCCGCTCGGCATGACCTCCACATCCACGCGTTACCAGGACTTCCTGGACCAGGAGAACCGCGCGGCGCTGCATGTTACCGTCGAGGGGAACTGGGCTTCCGACCACACCTTCAACCCCGATGCCGAGGTGGCCGGCGGTGGGGTCACGTCCAACGTCAATGACCTGGCGCAGTGGATGCGGCTGCAACTGGCCGGGGGCATGTACGATGGCACCCAGGTGATCGAGGGCGCGGCGCTGGCGGAAACGCACAACCCGCAGATCAACCGCGGCAAGAGCCCGGTGACCGGGCGGCCCAGCTTCTACGCGCTCGGCTGGGGCAGCGATGTCAACCCGGACGGCCGCATCGTCTGGCGGCACAACGGCGCATTCTCCGTCGGGGCGCGCACCGACTGCCTGCTCATCCCGGAGGCGAACCTGGGGAT
>JALYWD010000484.1 GCA_030852885.1 Chloroflexota bacterium
TATACTAGGGGCCAGGACGTTAGCGGTTCACGGAGACGGAATGCGCGTTCCAGGAAGCGCCCGCGTTCCAATTCAACCCCGCATCACAGTCCGCATCGGGCGGCGGGTGGCGCTTGCCGCGCTAGCCGCAACGATGGCGGTCTCGTTTGGGCTGCATTCCACGGCGCACGCCCAGGATGCTGATAGTTCCAGCCGCACCCATTCGCTCGGCGTCAACCTGGCGTTTCCGGACGACGGCCTGGTGGATACCGAACAACTCTGCGTTGCGCTCTTCAGCGGAACGGCTCCGGACCTCCAGAAGCCGCCGCTCCTTTCGCGATGCATTGATCCCGGGGCCGATACGGTCACCTTCGAGGGTCTGCGGCCGGGTGATTTCAGCGTGCTTCTGCCTGGTCCCGGCTCTGACGTCGACGGACAGCGGTACGAAGGACAACTGGTCACGACCAACATCCCGGATGATGAGCAACTGGACGCATTCGGGATCGATATCAACGTCGGCCTCTCGCCAGAATTCACCGGCACCACCGGCAGCGTGCAGGTCAGCGTCTTTGGCTGTCCAGCCGGAACAAACGCAGGCGCCGACAAAGATAGTTGGGTCAACGAGTGCAAGTCCCTCGCTGGCGGGGTGCCGATGACGCTCACCGGTATCGGCAGCATCAATGACGCCGCGTTCCAGAAGGTGACCGGTGTTTCCGGCAATGCTTCTGGCATGGTGGAGTTTACGGATCTGCCGGCTGGCGCATATGAGATTGGCGGGGTTCTCCCTTCCAACGTCTCGGACAACCCGGCGCTGTTCGCCGAGTCGAGCATCGACGGCAGCCTGGGTGCGATTGAACCGTCTGAGTCTCTGGCGCTGCGGCCGACGGAGACGGTGGCAGTGGATGTCTTCCTTGTGCTTGACGATACGCCGAACAGCGCGACGACGGTCGGCACGACCGACCTGGACATTACCGGCGCGCTCCCCGGCTAGCCAAAGATTTCGTCAAACGAGAACAGGGGCAGCGGAAACCCGCTGCCCCTGTTGCTTTCTTGCGTTGTTCCCGGGTTATCCGCCGATCTGCGACATCCCACGCACGGTAGTGCGCTCGCCTTCCGCCAGGCCGTGGCCCCACGGCTTGCGCCAGATCGCGCTGCGGATCGCCTGCTCCAGTTCGTCGTCGTTGGCGCCCGCCCGCATCACGTCACGCAGGTCGCCCTCGTCCGGCCGCAGCAGGCACAGCCGCAACTTGCCGTCCGCCGTGAGCCGCACGCGGTTGCACGTCTCGCAGAATGGCTCAGAAACCGGGGAAATGAAGCCGATAGTGCCGGCCGCGCCGGGAATCCTCCAACCGCGTGCTGGATCAGACGGGTTGACCTCCAACGGCTCGAGCGGTCCGAAGCGCGCCTCGAGGCGGGCCTGCGTCTCCTCGGAGGTCACCAGACCCTCATCGTGGACGGCGCCTACGCCTTCCATGGGCATGATCTCCAGGAAACGCACCTGCCATGGCCGTTCCAGGGTCAGCGCCGCCATGTCCGCAACTTCTTCGTCGTTCTGGTCCTTCAAGACGACCGTATTGAGCTTGATGGGGGTCATCCCGGCGGCCTCCGCCGCTTCGATGCCTTTCCAGACGAGGTCGAAGCGACCACCGCGCGTCATCAATTTGAAGCGGTCCGGATCAAGCGTGTCGATCGAAACGTTGACGCGGTCGAGCCCGGCCTCAGCGAGGTCATCCGCCATGCGCCCAAGCAGCAGCGCGTTGGTGGTCATCGAGACTTCCTCGATCTCGGGGAAGGACTTGATGCCACGCACCAGTTCCACGAGGCCGGGGCGAATCGTTGGCTCACCGCCGGTCAGCCTGATCTTGGTCACGCCGGTCTTCGCGAACAGGCCAACCAGCCGCAAAAGCTCATCGTCGCTGAGGTGCTCAGACTTCGGCTGAAATTTCATGCCAATCGCTGGCATGCAGTAGAGACACCGGAAGTTGCACCGGTCGGTCAGGGAGATGCGCAGGTACGTCATCGCCCGGCCGTAGGCGTCAATCGCCGTGCCACGGGCTGGCGCGGTTGCTGCTCCTGGCGGGAAGAGACGGAGTGGGCTGATCGTGGCGCTTGCTGCCACCATGAGGATTCTCCCGGGGTACCGGCTGCTGCTGCTCAACAGTCATATAGTCAACGTTTGAGCATTGTCCGTTCAGCGTAGCATTTTGGGCCTCTCGCGGCCACCTGGAAATCAGTCGAACGTACCTGTCGTCTTTCGACATCGGCTTGACGATCGCGAGTATCGTGAGCATCATGCGCGCACGTTTTCAGATCCCCGGAGGATGAATGACCGCGACTGACCTCAATCCGACTGTCCAGAACCTGCTCACATCTGCCCCGCGCGAAGTCGCGGCCCCGTACCTGCCCCAGGCCCGCGAGACGCTGCAAGAGTGGGTGCAAAGCGAAAGCCTGCGCAAGCACTGCGAGGCCGTTTCCGCCTGCATGCGGCACTTTGCGCGTCAGACCGGCAATGACGAGGATCTCTGGGGCGCAATCGGTCTCCTGCACGACATGGACTTCGAAAAGCACCCCAATCTCGAACTCTCCGCCGATGGCCACCCCTTCGTCGGCGTTGCCTACCTGCGTGAAAACGGCTGGGGCAGCGAGGTCGCGCGGGCCATCCTGAGCCACGCGGACTACAGCGGCGTCGAGCCTGAGACCGACCTGGAGAAGACGCTCTGCGCGGTCGATGAGTTGAGCGGCTTTGTCATCGCCGTGGCGCTCGTGCGACCGGACAAGAGCGTCCACAACGTGCCAGTTTCCTCAGTCCGCAAAAAGATGAAGGACAAGGCGTTCGCGGCCAAGGTCAACCGCCAGGACATCCTCACCGGCGCAGAGCGGTTGGACATGCCCCTGGAGGACCTCATCGCGCAGGTCCTTGCCGCGCTTCAGGAGGAGTCTGGCCGGCTCGGCGTAGCGGGCATTCCCGTCGAATAGCGAGGCTAGCGTAGTGCGTGACCTGCTGGATCCCGCCGCCCTGATCGCACCCTTTTTTGCCACTCTGGCGCTCGTCCTCGTCCCGGGTCCGGCGGTGCTGTACATCATTACGCGCAGCGTGAACCAGGGGCGCAAGGCGGGACTGGCCTCGGCCGCCGGCATCGCGACTGGCGGCCTGGTGCATGTCGCCGGAGCGGCGCTCGGGCTGTCTGCGCTACTTGCGTCATCAGCCGTTGCCTTTTCGCTCGTGAAGTACGTCGGTGCTGCCTACCTGATCTATCTCGGCGTCCGCACGCTCCTCACTGCGCCTGCGCTGCCGCAAACCATCACGGTTGAGCAACTTCGCCTGCACCGCCTCTACTCTCAGGGCATCGTGGTCCAGGCGTTCAATCCCAAGGTGGCGCTCTTCTTCCTTGCCTTTCTGCCGCAATTCATCGATCCCCATCGCGGCAGCGTGGTCGCACAGTCACTGATCCTTGGCGCCATGTTCATCCTGATTGGACTTTGTAGCGACTCCACCTATGCCCTGATTGCGGGAACGCTCGGAGATTGGCTCCGGCAACAGCGTGCATTCGCGGCTGTACAGCGGTACGTTGCTGGAGGCGTTTTTGTCGGTCTCGGACTGACCACCGCGTTCACCGGCCAGCCAGCCAAATAGCGCCTACAACGCCGCCGCAAGCTGCATGGTGATAATGCGCCGAACGCTCTCTGTGATGCGTGCGTCGCTGATCTGCCCTTGTGCAACCCGGCTAACCACATGGTCAACAAGCGCATCGGGAGCGTCGGGAACATCGACGTACAGCAGCATATCGACGCCGGCCGCGATGGCCATGTCGATGATCTCCAGCGGCTGCCAGTTGCTGAGCGCGCCCATGTAGAGGTCGTCCGTGACGATCACGCCTTCAAAGCCGAGGTTCTCCCGCAAGTCCGCCACTGCCGTCGGCGAGAGCGATGCCGGTAGGTCGTCCCACATGGGGACCGCCAGGTGACCCAGCATCACCATCGGCGCTCCGTCCCTAATCGCTGCGGCGAAGGGCAGAGCGTCGGCGCTGGCCCAGGTGTCTGGATCGACGTCCAGCACGGGTAACACCTGGTGGGAATCGACACTGACCCGGCCGTGTCCCGGGAAGTGCTTGACGCAGTGGAGCACGTGGGTGCCCTTCACGCCGTTGAGATAGGCAACGACGCACTCGGCGACCCACTCCGGGTCATCGCCAAAGGTGCGGCCAGCCATGAAGCTGTCTGGAGCGAACGCCACGTCCGCGACCGGCGCGAAATTGAGATCGAAGCCATAGGAAGCGAGTAACGCCGCGCGCTGCTGGGCGAAAGAGCTGATCTCATCCAGCGATAGCGTCGCGAGCGTGGGGGCATCCGGCGCGGGGTCATCCCGCAGCCGGGTGACGACGCCGCCCTCCTGGTCCAGCGAGACCTGGGGCGGGAGTGCCGGCACTGTGGCGTGGATTGCAGATGTAAGGGCGTGAACGTCATCGACGGTTCCGAAGTTGCGTTCCACCAGGATCACGCCGCCCGGCTGCAGATCCGCCAACCAGGCGGTCTCGTCCGCGGTGAGTGCTGGCCCGCTGACCGGAAATATGAACATCCTCGCCACTCGTTGGCGCAGCGTCATGTCCGCCAGCAGGTCCTCAACCGAATCTTGAGCGCCGCCCGGATGGGCACGTGACGCAACCGCAGCCATGCCCAGGCCCAGCAACGATCTTCTACTGTGACGTGGTGCGGGATTCTGGATCACAGGATTTCAACCACTTCACTCGCAAGGGGTGGCCGTCGCCACACGGGAATCGCGCCGCGCATCTCGCCTGATTTCACGCGCGGATGCCGGCTGTAGTACCCGACGAACACGGCCATGGCGATGACGGTGAAGACGATAAGGTCCAGGAACGTGGCGGCGTACCCGACACGGACAATGAGAAAGCCTGCGATCAGGCTGGCTGCCGAATACCCGAGATTCCAGGCGGCAGAGCGCAAGCCAAAGACGCGGGAGCGTGCCTTGGGCGGCAAAACCTCGGAAATGAAGGTGGAGTCGATTGGCCACGCCATCGAGATGCTGGTTTGCCGCACGATATGCGTGATGGCTGCCAGCGGCAACGCGGGTGTCAAGATCAGCGCCAGGTAGAACGGCACAATGGAGAGTCGCACCGCGGCCACACCGTAGACCGAGCCCAGACGCTGGGAAATCAGCGGTGCTGACAGCCCGATGAGCGCCGCGCTGAGACCGCCGATAGCGAAAATGATCCCAACCTGGTTCGAACTCGCGCCAAGATCCGTCAAATAGACGTTGTAGAACGGGAACACCATCCCCGCCCCAACCGCCATCAGCCCACCGACCAGAACGAAAACCGATGTATCCCGCCGGACCTGGCTGCGCTCAGTCGCATCCGTGGCCTCGCGCGCTGCGGTGGGATCGTGAAGTTCGCGGCCGCTCCGCGCCTGTCCCATCAGAAACATGGGGATCAGCCCCAACGCGGCGATGGCGGTTCCAGCAACCAACGTCCAGCGATAGACCTGCAAATCGTTGCCCGGGAGCAGGTCGGGCAGAAAGCCGCCGACCAATGCACCCAGCGTGGTTGAAAGGGATACGACAGAGAACGAAAGCGCAGCGACGAATTGCCGCTCATCGCGCTTTGTCCAGGCGATGATGAACGGCATGGTGGTGGTGAACAGGTATGCCAGCCCGAGGCCAGAGACAACCGAAAGCAGGAGCAGGGCTGCCGGAACTTCGGCGAACGCCATGATGAGCGTCGCAATCAGGAAAATGGTGACACCGCCGACGGTCGCCCCCCAGATGCCCAGCTTGTCCAGCACCGGGCCCATGGTAGCGGCGCCACCCGCCATGGCCAGCGTCTGGGCCGCGTTGAACATACCCATGTCGTTTTCGCGCAGACCCAGTTCACGCAGGTAGAGGTTGAAAATCAGGACAAAGACGCCCCACCCGACATTGGCGAACAGGTTGTACAGCAGAAAGAGGCGGACATCGCGGCTGAAGCCGAATTGCCGCCGCATGGCAGCAGCGGTCGTCGCGAACGAAAGTCTCACGTGTGACGTTGCCTCCCGGTTCGCCGCTGAGCGTGCTGGGCAGTATATGCCGCGCCGCATCATGAGCGGCGGTAAACTCGC
>JALYWD010000487.1 GCA_030852885.1 Chloroflexota bacterium
CTGGCGCCGCGCCGCCGGGCCATGTGGCTGCTCTGGGGCTTTGCCCTGACCTGCCTGACCGTGGCGCTGACCGCGCTGGCGCCACCGAACATGTTCTGGCTGGCCACCTTCTGGTGGTTGGTAAGCGGCCTGGCGTTTACCGCCGGCAGTGCCCCGTTCACGGCCTTGCTGCAGACCCGCGTCCCGAACCACCTGCAAGGCCGGGTGCTCTCCCTGCTTTCAACCATCATGGGCCTGGCCGCCCCGGTTGGCCTGGTGATTGCCACGCCGCTGGGTGAGCTCATTGGGGTGCGTTGGCTCTTCGTGCTGGTCGGGCTGCTCGGGACGGCCGTGATGCTGCTCGGCTTCCTCTCGCCCCATGTGCGGGGGTTGGATGACGAGCCAAAATCACTCTGAGGATGCCAAACGCCCCGGTTCATGACGAACCGGGGCGATCGCATGTGATGGGGACGCGTTTCACATGCAGGTTTCCCCGCATTGCGTCGGCCTACTGCTGCTGGCCGTCCGCACCGGTCGCGGAATCGGTTGAGGTCGTGCCATCGGTTGAGCCGGTCGTCGTGCCCGTGTTCTCGCCGTCAGCCGAGGCTTCGTCCTTGCGCGGGCGGTCACGAACCTTCTCGCCCTTGCCGTCCTCGGCGGCGGTGCTGGCGTCTCCACCGGCCGGAGCGTCTGAGCTGCCCTCGCCACCCGTGTTGACATCGGCCGGAGCTGTTGACGTCGTGGCCACCGGTTCTGGCTCCGGCAGCATCTCAACCGGGATGTCCATGCCCACAAGAACATCGACGCCATAGGTCGTTACGTCATCCAGGATGCCGAGACGATCAAGCAGTTCGGCGTTTTCTGGCAGCGGCGCGGCCTCGCCCTCAGCAGGGGCAGCGCCCGTGTCAGAGCCACTGCCAGCGGTTGCCACGTCGCTGGAGCTGCCGCCGTTGCCATTGCTGTCACGCTTGGCTGTGCCGCTGGACATATTGCCGGAGCCAGCGCCCGCGTTGGAGGAACCGTCTTCCCCCTTGCGCGCCTGCTCCAGCGCGACCGAGGGGCTCTGCTGTGCCAGCGCCGCGTCCCAGGGGAGCGCCGCGCCGAACAGCGTCAGGGCTCCCGTCAAGGCGGCGGCTCTCGCCAACGCTCTCTTGCTCAGCATGCTTTTCGTAGTCCTTCCATAGTGCTGCCGGGGCGTGCGGACAACCATCCCTCAACGGCCCGCCCCGGCGATCGTGTGAACGTACCCTCAGGCCGTCCGATGCGTCAACGTTCCACACCGCTCCACCGTTTCACGGTGACACATGGTCAGCGCGATGGCATGGAATCTGCGCTTGTGCCGTGTCGCAGTCAGGCGGCACGCAGCGCCACAGTGCGTCTCGGGAGGAGTCCATCAATGCATCGACGAGGTCTACTCACGTTTGCAGGAGCCGGAGCCCTGTTGCTGACGAGCGCCGTCGGCGGGCTGAACGTTAGCGCCCAGGATGCAACGCCCGCCGCCGCTGGTATGACGGCCCACCCATTGCACATTCACTCCGGAAACTGTGATGAACTCGGCGAAGTCGTCGCGCCACTGACGGATCTCACCGCTCCTGAAGGCGACCGCGTAGGTCAGCGCAACCGCGCGTCACAGGGCGTGACATCCTTCACCAGCGTGCCCCTCACGTTGGATGCGATCCTGGCCGAAGATCACGCGATCAACGCCCACCTGTCCGCTGATCAAATCGATGTCTACATCGCCTGTGGTGAGCTCGGTGGCGTCATGGCCCCGGATGGCAGCCTCACCATTGGTTTGCGCGAGTTGAACGATTCCGGCTACACCGGGATTGCGTACCTTGCACCCGGCGCTGACGGCGCGTCAACAGACGTCACCGTCTTCCTGGCCGAGACCGGGAACGGCGAGCGCGGCGGAGACAACGCGAACATGTCGGCGTCTGACGACGACGCGACCATGGACGAGGACATGGCCGGTGACGACTCCGTAGCGACGCCAGACGCCATGGAGGGCATGGATATGGGCGGCGAGTCCACCCCGAACCCGTAGCCTATGACCTCCGCGCCGACCGTATGACACAATGGACCG
>JALYWD010000488.1 GCA_030852885.1 Chloroflexota bacterium
CACTTGCCCCCGCACGGCTTGGTGCCCTGCAGGCAGCGGCACTGCCCACCGGAGCAGACCCCGCCGCCGCAATCGGCGTCGCCGCAGCAGTCATCCTTGGGGATGCACGAGCCGTTGCAGCGGCGGAACCCCGAGAAGCAGGCGCATCTGTTGCCCTGGCAGGTGCCGTTGGCGCCACAGTTGGCATCCGAGCAGCACGCACCCGCCGGCAGGCACTTCTTGCCGCACTTGACCTTCGGGGCCTTGCACTTCTTCTTCTTTTTCTTCTTTTTGGCGTCAGCATCCCCGTCGCCGAGGAGCGGCAGCGACCCCGCCGCCAGAAGCGCCGTCACCCCCCGGCGCGTGTGCGATGCGCCGAACGCGCGCGCGAGACGATCGAACTGCGAACCATCCATGACCGCGCCTCCTGAGATTACCTGAACAGAGTCTCAGGGTATGCCGCGCCGGCTCATGCCACATCCGTAGATATACGTATTTTTCGTGCGAAAGAGACAGGGCATGGCGATCCGCGGCCATCCGCCCGGCGTTACGCGGGCGCGCCCTCACCCGGAGCCCTGGGCGGTCGCATCGACGCAGGCCTGGCCTTCCGGGCAAGTGCACGTGCCGCCGCAGCCATCATCCCCACCGGCGCAGTCCGCACACTGGGGCACGCAGGGCTCCGGGCAGCGGCCGGGCAGCGCGCCGCGCTCGAACCACTTTTCCCTCCCGCAGGGCCCGGTGACGATCGTCTCGCCGTTGAAGCACAGCAGGTACCCGATCTTCTTCTGGTGACGCGGGCAATTCCGCTTCCGGTTCTTCTTCCTGGCCGCGGTGTGCTCCGCAGGCCCGGCACTGGCCACGCCCAGCAGGCCGAGGACCCCCAGGGCCCGGCGCCGGGTGGCCGGCCAACTGTGCAGGGAGTGTGGGGGAAGTGTCGCTGGGGGTGGCGCGGTGCTGCTCATATCGTGGGATGGCCGCAAGGGCTTGCGGTATTGAACCGATTGCGCTGGCACAGCGCGGCCGTCAGGAGGACCCATGGACCACGCCACCTTCGATAACCTCGCCAGGGAACTGGCAACGACCTCGACCCGGCGCGCCAGGCTCGGCCTGGCGCTCGGCGCTGCCGGCGGCGCGCTCGCCAGCCTCTTCCTCACGGACGATCCCGGCGCTGAGGGCAAAGGGAAGAAGCAGAACAAGGGGCACAGGGGGAAAAAGGAGCACAAGCGCAAGAAGAAAAAGAAGCAACCGCAGCCAGATCAGCCCTGCCCCGGCACCATGACCGACTGCGGGGAGGGTGTCTGTGTGCCCGACGGGGAGTGTTGCCCGTGGGAAAAGCCATGCGGTGAGGGCTGTCTCAATGCCCAGAGCTGCTGCCCCCACACCGAGCGGACCTGCCCCAATGGCAAGTGTGTCGCGACAGGCGCCTGTTGCCCCGATACCGAGCGGACCTGCCCCAATGGCGGCTGCGTCGCGAAAGACGCCTGTTGCCCCATCATCGAGGAAGTATGCGGGGATGAGTGCTGTGACTTCAGCGAATTGTGCTCCGACGACGGGTGCTGCCCGGTGGACGGCACAAGCGATGTCTGCGACGGCAAATGCACGTCCCTGGACAGCAATGAGCACTGCGGGGCGTGCGGCAACGCATGCGGGACGTGCAAGACCTGCAAGAAGGTCAACGGCAACTTCGTGTGCGCCGGGCCGGACCGCTCCGCGCCCGCCTGCGAGGACTGCCTCGAAGGTGAAGTCGTATCGGCTACCTCCTGCGGCGACCACTGCTGCGGCATCGGGGCGGAGTGCTGCGGCGGTGGCTGCTGCGCCTCCGGCAAGTGCCGCGTGTCCAACGGCCAGACCTGCTGCCTGCGGGTGATCGACAACGTCCAGATCTGCCTGGTGATGTAGACCGGGCGACCGTTAGTGGCCGGGGAAGTTCATCTTTCCGGCGAGATCGAAACCGGGGATGCTCTGGCAGCGCGGCCGGAGCATCCCCGGTCCGCCAGCGGGCCGTCCGGGCGCGCACCCGGCGCCGGAGCCCTACCCAACCGGTAGTCGCGGGGGCGGTTGCAGTGCGGTTGCCCGTGCCGCCGCTGGCTAACCGCGCCGGGCAAGGTAGGCGTAGAAGGTACTCGCGCCGAAGAAGGCGCCCTCGGCGGATTCCTTGAGCCGTGCATCGACCCAGGCGTTGGCCGTCGCCGCGTCCATCGCCCCGGCCTGGGGCAGCAGGCGGCGGAACGAGGCGAGCCCCGGCGCGAAGAAGTCGGCCGCGCCGATATCGGCAACCACCGAGGGGAAGCCCGCCATCAGCGTGAGTTCTGCCTCGCGCAGCAGCGCGGGCATCTGGCGCATGACCCGGGGCTGGGCGACCATCGCCGCCTGGATCGCCTCATCGTCGCGCTTGCCCTGGATGGCGTCAGGTTGGCCGAAGGTGAGCGAGGCGTAGTCGCCGTCGAAGATGCCGACCATGCCACCCGGCCTGACCACGCGCCGTGCCTCGCCCAGCACGGCGCGGGGATTGCCAACATGGCTGATGAGCGTGTGGGCGATCACCGCGTCGAAAGCGGCGTCAGGCTCGCTGAGATCCTGCGCATCCCCGACCTCGAAGCGGATGCGGTCGCCGACCCGCTCTTCCGCCGCGAGCCGCCGGGCGACGTCCACCAGGTAGGGACTCTGGTCGATAGCAACGACGGCGCCGGCAAAGGCGGGACGGGCGGCGAGGAACCGGGGGACAACCCCGGTACCGCTGCCGACGACGAGCACGGACCCGGCGTCGTCGATCTCCATCGCCGCGAGGTACTCGTTCAGCATCTGCTGCAACGCCGGATGGCGGCCCCGCGCTTCCAGCCGGGTGGCGATGGCGTCGAGGATCGGCTCGGGCAGGGTGTTGGTGGCCCCGTAGACATCGAAGGTCTGCATCGTGTTACGCCTCCAGGAGAGACGGCAGCGGGTGCCGGGCAAGAAAGGTCGCGAGGATCTCCGCCATGCCCGTCGGGTTCATCATTTGCATTGCGTGCGTGGCCCCCGGCAGCGTGGCGAAATCGGCCTGAGGCAGCCAACCCCTGAGCATCGCCACCGCCTCGCTGTAGATCGGTGTCACCGCGGCGCTCTGCGCGCCCTCGACCAGCAGCACCGGCTGCGTGATGCGCGCGGCCTCCCCAGGTCCAAAGGGCCAAT
>JALYWD010000499.1 GCA_030852885.1 Chloroflexota bacterium
GACCGGATGGTTCACCCATCAGCCTGGACGAGTTATTCGAGCAGGACGACACCGTCGTCACCCTGCAGAGCCAACTCAGCTACCTGGAGATGGATCCGCCGGTGGCCATCGATCCTGGCCGCGCCACTGCCGCCACCGACCCCTACGACATTGCCCTGGTGCAAGACCTGCGCTTCGACCGTCCGGAGTACCTGAAGATCCTGGCGGTGCTGCTGGTGACGCTCATTGCCGTCTCCGGCACCATCGCCCTGCTGCGCCGCGATGTGGATGACCTGCTGCTCGGTATTGGCGGGCTCATCCTGGGCGTCTGGGGCATCCGCTCCGTGCTCAACAGCCAGCCCATGCCCGGCGTCACCGCCATCGACCTCGCGCTCTCCCTGGTCATCCTCATCATGCTGCTCGGCCTCACCGTGCGGCTGACGCTGCATTTTCACCGGGGGAGTAATTGGCGGTTGCCGGGACGGAAGGATGCGTGAGGCAACGTAGCACTAGAAAACACCGATGCCTGATGGATCCCCGCAGCGAATCGCGTCAGCGACGACTCGACCGATCGATCGACGACGCGGGAGGCAAGTTGTAGCGACGCCGAATGGCATCCGCTTCTGCCCGTAGCCCCAGTTCATCATGCTGGAATTCGCTCCAAACCTCCTGGTCCAGAGTGGACATGTTGGGGCGCCCCTGACCAGGGCACTCCGGATCGAGTGCGCAAAAGTTGCCAAGCTTCATCGCGACGCTCCCCGGATTGCGGAATGGCGTTCCCCGCTCAGCGAGCGGATACATGGGAAGCATCTGCAAACAGCCACTGAGTTCAACGATCTCCGGGCGCTTCTTATCGATTTGCTTCCGTCCTGCCTTGACAAAGAGGTCCAATGCCAGAACGCACTCTTCCCGGGTCCATTTGGGACTTCGCATCCTTGCGATTGCTCCTCATTCCACGACTGAGCCAAGAACGATTCACCCTTCACTCTGTTCTTTCAACGGCAGGGTAGCACTGAGAATCCGCGTAACCACGCGGTTTTTGCCACTTATCCCCACTTATCCACACCCCTCGCGCCATTCCGACATCGCTGCTGTCATTACGACAGTGGCACGCCCAGGCTCCCGCAAACCAATTGCGTTTCGGTCATGCGACTGTGACTGGCTGACGGCTATCGCGCCGCCAGATCAGGAGGCGGAGGCCGAGCAGGACCACGATGATGGTGCTTCCCTCGTGCCCGATGACGCCGAGTGGCAGGGGGATGCCGCGGGTGAGGGTGGCCGTCACCAGGACCGCGATGACCGCCAGCGCGAAGGCCAGGTTCTGGCGGATGGTGCGCCGCGTGCGCCGGCTGAGCGCGATGGCGTACGGGAGCTTGCGCAGGTCATCGCCCATCAGCACCACGTCAGCCGTCTCCAGGGCCACGTCGGTGCCAGCGCCGCCCATCGCCACCCCCACGGAGGCGATCGCCAGCGCCGGGGCGTCGTTTACGCCGTCGCCGACCATGGTCACCGGCCCCTCCTGCTCCAGGGCCTCGATGAAGCGCAGCTTCTCCTCCGGCAGCATGTCGCCGTGCACCTCATCGACGCCCAGTTCGGTGCAGATGGCGTCGGCCAGCCGCTGGTGATCCCCGGTGAGCACCACGATGCGCGAGATTCCCAACTGCTTGAGGTCGCGGATCGCCGTCAGCGCGTCAGGACGCAGCGTATCGGCCACCGCCAGCACGCCCTGCACGCCCTGGCGGTTGCCCGCGAAGACCGCGGTGCGGCCGGCATCGCGCAGCTCGTCCGCCAAGCGCCCGGCAGCGGCAGGCACGGCCACGCCGGCGTCGGCGAAGAGCATGGCGTTGCCCACCAGCACCTCCTGCCCCGCCACCTGCGCCGTGATCCCCTTGCCCGGAATCGCCCGGAAGCTGCTCGCCTCCAGCAGCGGGATCTGTCGCTCCGCCGCACCAGCCACCATGGCCCGCGCCATGTGGTGCTCGGAGAAGTGCTCGGCGCTGGCGGCCAGTTGCAGCAGGGTCTGCGCGTCCCATGTCCCCAGCGGCTCCACATTCGTCAGCGCGGGCTTGCCATGGGTGAGGGTGCCGGTCTTGTCGAAGGCCACGATCCGCGTTTCGCCGATCTTCTCCAGGTCCGCGCTCCCCTTGAAGAGCACGCCGTTGCGCGCGGCATTGGCCAGGGCGGAGAGCGTGGCGGCCGGGGTGGAGATCACCAGGGCGCAGGGTGACGCCACCACCAGCAGGGTGATGGCCCGGTAGATCGCGGCGTCTGCACTCTCCTGCAGGAAGAGGATCGGGATCGCACCCACCAGCAGCGCGAAGATGATGACCCCAATGGCGTACGCGCCCTCGAAGCGGTCCGTGAAGCGCTGCGTGGCGCTCTTCTGGGCCTGTGCCTGCGCCACGAACTGCACGATCTTCGCGAGCGTGCTCTCCTGGTGCAGGCGATCCACGCGGACGTAAATCGCGCCATGCCCATTGATGGTGCCGGCAAAGACCGCGTCACCCTCACGCTTGGCCACGGGCACGCTTTCCCCGGTGATGGCGGCCTGGTCCACCGAGGTCTCACCGGCGAGCACCTGGCCATCCACGGAGACCCGCTCGCCCGGGCGCACCAGCACGGTCTCGCCCAGCCGCAACTGCTCCACCGGGGTCACGCGCTCAGCGCCATCCGCGATCACGGTCGCCACCGCCGGCGAGAGGTCCATCAGCGCTTTCACCGCACGTTCGGTGCGGCCCAGCGCGTAGTGCTCCAGGGCGCCGGAGGTGGAGAAGAGCCCAAGCAGGATGGCGCCCTCCTCCCAGTGCCCCAGGTAGGCCGCGCCGGCAGCGGCGGTGATCATGAGCAGGTCGATGCTGATGGTGCGCCCGGTGAAGAGCAGGCGCAGTGCATTGACCGTGGCCGTGGTCCCACCCGCGATGTAGGCGGCCACGTAGAGCGCAATGGCGGCCCACGGCTCCACAGGCGCCACGCGCGGGATGACCAGCGCCAGAGCCAGGAAGGCCCAGCAGAGCCCGGCGCCGATCGCCAATCCCCACTGCTCCCACCGGGCGCTCAGCCTTCCCGGCGTGTTCTCCGGTGTCGCCGGCGGCATGGACCCGGCTGGAGGCGGCAACACCTTGCCGTCAACGAAGCGCGCATTGCCCTCCTCGCCGGCCACCTCCAGACTGGCCAGCGTTCGCCCCATCTCCTGGCTCGCCACCGCGCTGTCCCTGCTCCTGCGCTCTGTGCTCTCGGGCACGCTCACGAACCCTGCTTTCCCAGCGGACGTTGCATTTGGACGCTGCGCCCAAACGCCATCCCTGACCTGCGAGGTCAGGATTTATGTCTCTTTACAAGTGTAGGCGGTGTGGCAGAAGGGCTGGCGTCCAATTGCGCGCCAGTCAATCGGCCGGCAGGCGACGATAGAGGTTATCCACAGTTATCCACACCAGGGGCCAGGATAAGGAAAACCTGTGCCTGGCTGTGCCTGGCGCTGACTTGGCGGAACCATGCGTGTTTTCTGGTCACCACCTCTGCCAGCCAGTCACAGGTTCTGGCACAGGTGGGGATAACTTTTGGTCGATTGTGGATAACTTTCGTGGGCTGGGGAAAAGGTGAGGAAAAGTCGTGATCAATCGGGGGAAACCCGCGTACGTACTGTGCATGACCAGCTACCTGTGCGTGGATTGGCACAGGTGTGCCAGGCTTGGCAGAGGTAAAGGCGGGGATATGTGGATAGCTTATCCACAGGTTCTCCCGGCCGGAAACCGCGCTGCCACGCGGAAAATCCGGGTTGTCCCCACTGTCCACACCACTACGGTAAAGACGGGAGTTCTCTCTCTATTATTGATATATACGTGTGGAAGTTATAGATAGTGGAGAGGATTTCTCCCCCACTATTCCGGGATCAGGCTCCGCGTGTAGAGCAGGGCCGCGTGGCCGGGCAGGCGCAGCGTGACCGTGCCCCCGGATGTCACCAGGTCCGGGCCGCTGGCGCCGCGCCCGTGGAACCGTGCCTCGCTGGCGTCAAAGCGCCTGGTCCACTCGCCGGCAGGCCAGGGGAGATCGAGCGTCACCGGGCCGTCAGCGAAGTGCAGGATGGCGAAAGTTTCGCCCTCACTGTTCCGCCCGTGCAGCAGCAGGATGCGCTCTGGCTCCAGGGCGGTTACGGTGCGCCCGGCTTCCGGATCGGTGAGGACGGGGAATTGCCGGCGCAGGGCAATAAGCGTGCGGTAGGTTGCGTGCAGGCCCTGGTGCTCGGCCGCCGTCTCCAGGGTGTCGTCCCGGTGGAGGCCGACCTGCACCCGCGAGTGGATCAGCGTCTCTTCGGCCTGGGGATCGGGCGCGGCGTCATCGCTACCCAGGTCCCAATGCCCGAACTCAGACTTGCGGCCCTCGCGTACCGCCTCGACCAGGCCGGAATCGCTATGGTCGGTCATGTACAGGAACGGGTTTGGCTCGCCGTACTCCTCGCCCATGAAGAGCATGGGCATGAAGGGAGAGAGCAGGACAGTAGCGGCGGCCAGCTTGCGCTGTGCAAAGGTGATGCGCTGGCCCAGTCGCATGCCGAACGGCCGGTTGCCAACCTGGTCGTGGTTCTGCATGAACACCACGAACTGGTCCTTGCGCACATCCCCTGGTGGCTTCCCGAAATGGCGACGCCGCATCTGGCTGTATTGCCCGGTGTAGACGAAGGCCTGCTCCATGGCAGCAGCCAGGTCCGCGAAGGGCGCGAAGTCCGTCGCGTAATCACTGGCGTCTCCCACCAGTTGCGTCTCCAGGGCGTGGCAGAAGTCATCCGCCCACTGCGCGTCCAGGCCAAAGCCATTCCGCTCGCGCGGCTGGATAACGCGGGTGTCGTTGAGATCGCTCTCGGCGATAAGGAGTGCCTCACGGCCCAGGTCGGCGGCGCGGCCATGCACGGCGTCCGCCAGGTCCGCCAGGAAGGGCTGAGCGTGACAGTCATAGATCTGGTGGATGGCGTCCAGCCGGAAGCCATCGATGCGGAACTCTTCCAGGAACATCAGCGCGCTCTGGATGAAGAAGGCGCGCACCTCATCGCTGGCGGGGCCATCGAAGTTGATCGCATCGCCCCAGGGCGTGTGGTAGTTGTCGGTGAAGTACGGGCCGAAGCGGTGAATAACGCTCCCTTCCGGCCCCATGTGGTTGTAGACCACGTCCAGGATGACCGCCATGCCCAGGCCATGGGCGGCGTCCACCAGGTCTCGCAGGCCGTCCGGGCCGCCATAGGAGTGCTGCACGGCGTAGGGGAAGACGCCGTCGTAGCCCCAGTTGCGCGTGCCGGGGAACTGCGCGACCGGCATCAGCTCGATGGCGGTGACGCCCAGGTCCCGCAGGTAGGGCAGGTGCGGGATGATCGCCGCAAAGGTACCCTCCTCCGTGAACGATCCCACGTGCAGCTCGTAGATCACCCACTCGCGGCGCGGCGGAAGCGGCCACGCCTCGTGCTGCCAGGGGAACTGGCTGTCCACGATCTGCGATGGCCCTTGCACGCCCTCGGGCTGGAAACGGGAAGCGGGGTCAGCGAGCAGCGTGTCATCCCGGCGTAGCCAGTACCGGTCTCCCACTCGGGCGCCTGGCGCCTCGCCACTGAAGTAGCCGTGGTCATCCCGGCGCAGCGCGATTTCCGTATTCCGGCCTTCGAGGACGACGCTCAGGTGGGAGGCCTCCGGCGCCCAGACCCGTGCCTGCACGCGGCCATCCGCACCCGGCCGCACCCCGACCCAGGCCGGCTGCTCGCTGTTCTGCATACTCACGTGTGCGCTCATCGTTCCCGTACCCTCGTCTGCGTGGTGGCGCCGTGACCTCCGCACTCATCATGCGGGGGTATGGGCGCACCGTGCCCGGTATGCGTCACAGGCCTGAATGCGGGAGTCGTGCCAAGGGCC
>JALYWD010000511.1 GCA_030852885.1 Chloroflexota bacterium
CACCTGCCCCGCCCGCAGCCCCGGGAATGCGCTCCCGAGCGTCGTGTTCACGTCGTCTCGCGCCCCCATACCCTGCGTGTCTCCGCTTACCCGCTTGCCGGGGCGCCCAGGATAGCGGCATGATGACGGGTGTGACCTCCCCTGCGCGACGCCGCGTTCTGCTCACTGGCATGTCCGGCACTGGCAAGTCAACCGTCACCGCGCGCCTGGCCGCGCCTGGCTACCCCGCCGTGGACGCCGATGCCCCGGGCTACTCGGCGGAAATCGCGGCCCCGGAAGATAAACTGACCGGCCTCGGGCCGGGCCGCGACTGGGTCTGGCAGGAGGACGCGATCCGCGCGGTCCTGGACCGCCCGGACCCGATCATTTTCCTGTCAGGCTGCTCCCCGAACCAGGGGATGTTCTACCCGGCCCTCACGCACATCATCCTGCTCACGGCCTCGCCAGCGCTGATCACGCAGCGCCTGGAGAGCCGCTCCAACAACCCCTTCGGCAAGGACCCAGAGGAACTTGCCCGCTCCCTCGCTCTGCAGGCGGAGATCGAGCCCCTGTTACGCCGCTCCGCCACGCACGTCATCGACACCAGCGCGCCGCTGGAGGATGTTGTGGCGGAGGTGCCGCGGGTGGGTGGGGCGACATAGAAGTCACACCGCTCAGGTCGTTGGAGCCGCGCTCTGCAACAACCCCAGTTCTGGCGCAATCTCCGCTTCCTTCAGTTCCGGATTCAGGGCGAGTGCTGCTGCAAGTGGATCACGCTCGATGATGCGCAAGAGCGCGATGGCTGCGCCATCTGGGAAATGTGCTTTCTGCTCCCAGTCTCGCAAGGTTCCGAGAGGGATCTGGAAAAGACGTGAGAACCGCTGTTGCGTCATCTGATTCAGATCATCGCGAATACGCACAGGATCCGGAAAGCGTCGCATGCGCGCGAGTTGCTCACGGGTCATGGGTTGCGCATCCGGATCTGAGCGTGCTGCTTCCATTACCTCCTCAGGCGTCATTGCCAGAACTCGTGCCCAGTCCGTCGGTTCTTCTTCAATCACGTCAGCCGTGACTGATGTCTGCTCAATAAGCTCCGAACCAGCGTGAGTAGTAGCGTTCTTCTTCATCTGGAGTTGCCCTCCTTGCGGAGATAAGCCGAATGACACCATGGCGATTGGTATGAACTACGTACGCAATGATTGGCCCAAGTTGCCCAATTGCGGCCCAGCGAGTCTCGCCGTAGTCTCGATCATCCAATTCGATCAGAAGCGCCGAATCTGCGAAAACCTTTTGTGCTTCCTGGAAACCAAAGCCGTGCTTTCGCTGATTCTGCCGACTCTTGTCGAGATCCCATTCGAAAGCCTGCAAAGCAGTTCCTTAATACTACTGACATTCAGTAGCAATTCAAGGTATTTGAAGCTGTGTCCAGCTAACAAGGGATAGCACCTCGTGATGTGCTATCCCTTTCCATCATTAGACTGCTTCACCATATCGAGCAACTCTTAGTCAATCGAAACATCCCACTCGAACTCCCGCAGCCCCAGCTTGCGCGCCACTGCCTGCGAGGCGTGGTTCCCGGCATCGGTGCTGTAGACCGGGGCGATACCGGCGGCGCGGATGGCGTGCGCCCAGGCGGCGGTGACCTGCACGGCGTAGCCCCGGCCACGGAACTCGGGAGCGGTGTCCACGCCCGCTTCCGCGACGTGCGCGGTGAGGCGGGAGCTGTAGCAGATGGAGACGGCCTGGCCACCGCAGATGATGGCGTAACAGGGCCAGCATTCCCGCAGCCAGGCCACCTTGTATGGGAAGTGCACGGCCAGAGGGCCTTCCTGGCCGGGTCGCATCAGGACGGCCCCGGCGGGCCCGGCGAGCAGTTCCGGGAACGTGAAGGCCGGGCCTGTGCTGATCTCGCCTGGAATGTTGCTGGTGTCGTGCCGGGTAAGGGTTTGCTCCAGCCGCGAGACGAATGCGGCAAGGTTCTCCAGTGCAACAGGTTGCTCGGCGCAGAGCTGGTCGATAGCCGGCCGCTCCTCTGGCAGCACATCGTGGCGGAAGGCGCGGACGATGCCGGAGGAGGTGACGCCCAGGTAGACGCGCGGCGCTGGCCCCGGCGGGGGCTCAGGCTCCAGTTCCTTGATGCTCACCAGGTCGCCCCGGGCGTCGCGTGTGAACAGGGCGTCCACACGCAGCCGCGCCAGGGCGAGGTCATCGAGGGGCACCGGGCCGCCGGTGCTGGGTGTCAATCCGCCTCCACCTCTTCCGGCGCCAGAGCATCCAGAATCTCAGCCAGCTCATCCGGCGCAGAGAACATCGGCCAATGCCCGGTCGGGAGCTCGATCCACTGCCATGGTTCCTGCTGGAACTGCGTGATCTCCGGCACGGCTGCTTCCGCCAGGCTCATGACATCGTTGCAGGCAATGATCGTGCCTTGCCACGCGGGCTCCGCCCGCTCCAGGCGGAGCGGCTGCGTGTAGGCGCCCCATGGGTGCGGCTCGGCCCGCGCCTCGATCAGCAGCAGGTCTTCGTCGCTGATGCCTGCCGGACTGGCGTCCGCGCCGAGGATCTCCCAGCCGGGGAAGGGGAGCTTCCAGCCGTCGCCGAAGCGATCCACCGTCTCCTGCAACGCGGCCCGCGCCTCTGGCGGGTAGAAATCGGCCATGGCCGTGCCGTTGGGAAGGGGCGCGGAATCGACGTAGACCACGCGCTCCAGGCGCTCTGGCACCCGGTCCGCCACGCCTGTCACCACCGCGCCAGCGTAGCTGTGCCCGGCCAGGATCACCTCGTCCAGATCGTTGGCCAGGATGGTGTTCACCACGTCCGTGATGTGCGTCTCCAGGTCCACCTCGGGCCGCCCCAGGTGCACCCGCTCGCCGAGTCCAGTCAGCGTGACCGGGTAGACCTCGTGCCCCTCATCGCGCAGGGTTTCCGCCACGTCGCGCCAGGCCCAGCCGCCCAGCCACGCACCTGGCACGAGAACGTAGGTTGCCATGGTCATCTCCAATCATGCTCTGTGTGATTCGCCGATCGCATGGTACGTGGCAAACCTGTCAGGACGTGCCACCATTGTCTATCACGTGCTTTTCCAGGCCGGACTTGCGAAGACCATGCCAGATCGAGATCTTTCGCCATATCTCGGGCAGCAGGTCCGGGTGGTCATCGACCGCCCACTTGGCACGTGTCACCCTCGCCATCCCGACATCTGCTACCCCGTGAACTACGGGTTCCTACCGGGCACCATGTCGGGAGATGGTGCACCTGTTGATGCCTATGTTCTCGGAGTCGAGGCGCCCATCACGACGTTCGAGGGTGTGGTGATCGCCCTGGTTGTGCGCGCGAATGATGTGGAGGACAAGCTGGTAGCCGCGCCGCCGGGCAAGATATTCTCCCGGGATGAGATCGTGGCAGCCGTCGCCTTTCAGGAGCAGTTCTTCACATCCAGCATCATCATGGCGCCGCACGCTGGAAACGAGTGCAAGGATGACCGTGGAACAACGCATCGTTGATGAGATCGAGATCGTTGTTGCGACACCGGACAATTGGCAGGCGGCGCGCGAGATTCGTCTGGAAGCGCTGCTCCGCGATCCGCAGGCGTTCGGCTCCACGTACGCCGAGTCGATTGGCCGCACCGAGGCCGAGTGGCGGGCCTGGGTGAGCCGTCCCGGAGCCACCCTGCTGCTGGCGCGTACAACGCAAGGCGTCGTGGGCATTGTGGGTGGGCTCCGTGATGTTGACGCCAGTGATGGCTCGGTGGCAATGATTGTCAGCATGTACGTCACGGCACAATACCGGCAGCGCGGCGTGGGCCGCAGGTTGCTGCAAGCCATCCTCGCTGACCTGGAGGGTGACCCGGTTCTCACCCGGGTCATCCTGCATGTCACCGCCAGCCAACTCTCCGCACGGCGTCTGTACGCCTCACTCGGCTTTGTCCCTGCCGGCGAAGAGGACGGGGAAATCATCATGACGCGGCCACTGCGCTGACGGCGGTATGCTGCGCAGCCTGAGTATCTGGGGAAGGGGAGATGATGCCAATCGATATCGCGCGGGCGCGGGCAGAGACGCCCGGCACGGCCAACGTGCTGCATTTCAACAACGCGGGGTCCTCGTTGATGCCGCAGCCGGTACTGGACGCCACGGTGGACTACCTCAACCTTGAGGCGCAGATCGGCGGCTACGAAGCGGCTGACCAGCAGGAAGCACTGATCGAGCACTTCTACACCGCTGCCGCCGAGATGCTGAACTGCGACCCGGACGAGATTGCCTTCATCGAGAACGCCACCCGCGCCTGGGACATGGCCTTCTACGCCATCCCCTTCCAGCTCGGCGACCGCATTCTCACCGCCCGCGCCGAGTACGCCAGCAACGTCATCGCCTTCCTGCAGATGGCCGAGCAGCGCGGGGTCAGCGTGGAGGTGATCCCCAGCGAGGAAACGGGCGAACTCTCGGTCAGCGCGCTGCGCGAGATGATGGATGACAACGTCAGGCTGATCGCCATGACCCACGTGCCGACCAACGGCGGCCTGGTCAACCCGGCGGCCGAGGTGGGAACGGTCGCGCAGGAGGCCGGGGTGCTCTACCTACTCGATGCCTGCCAGTCGGTCGGCCAGATGCCGGTCGATGTGCAGGCCATCGGCTGCGACATGCTCTCCACCACCGGCCGCAAGTACCTGCGCGGGCCGCGCGGCACCGGCTTCCTCTATGTGCGGCGCGAGGTGATCCCCGTGCTGGAACCACCCATGCTCGATCTGCACGCCGCACAGTGGACCGCGCCGGACCAGTTCATCACCCGCGACGACGCCCGCCGCTTCGAGAACTGGGAGACGAACTACGCCGGCAAGGTGGGCCTGGCCACCGCCCTGGACTACGCCATGGGCTGGGGCCTGGACGCTATCTACGCGCGCGTGCAGGATCTGGCCAGCAGCCTGCGCGCCTGCCTGCGGGACATCCCCGGCGTGACCGTGACCGATATCGGCATGGAGCAATGTGGCATCGTGACGTTCATGGTCGCGGGACACCCGGCCAGCGAGATTCAGCAGACGCTGGCCCAGCAGGCGATCAACATCACCACCTCGTCGACGTCATCGACGCGCTTTGATATGGAAGCCCGCGGCCTGGCGCTGATCGTGCGCGCCTCGGTCCACTACTACAACGATGAAGCTGAGGTCGCGCGCTTCTGCGCCGCCATCCGCGAAATCGCGGGTTAGCGAGCAGCGCCATGGTCGAGTTGCGCACGGACCGCTTGCTGCTGCGTGAGTTCCGCGAAGAGGACTGGCCGGCCCTGCACGCGGTGGAAGCCCTGCCGGAGGTCGCGCGCTACCAGCACTTCGACGCGCGCACGCCGGAGGAGAGTCGCGACTACGTCCTCGGCGCTGTTGAGAGCGCCGGGGAAAGCCCGCGCGACACGTATGACCTGGTGATCGTGCTGCCGGAGACGGAGCGCGTCGTCGGACGCTGCGGCTTCGGCATCACCGACCCTGACCAGCGCGAGGCCGTGCTCTGGTACACCCTGCACCCGGAGGTCTGGGGACAGGGCATCACGACTGAAGCCGCGCGCGCGGTCGTGGACTTTGCCTTCCGTGAGCTCAAGCTGCACCGCATCTGGGCCGAGTGCGACCCGCGCAACCCCGGCTCCTGGCGCGTGCTGGAGAAGATCGGCATGCGCCG
>JALYWD010000553.1 GCA_030852885.1 Chloroflexota bacterium
AGGTCGTCATCTGCGGTGTGCCCGGTTCGGTCAGTCCGGACCTTGTGGTGGCCGCCGGCGCGGAGGACATGCTGACCTTCCAGCAGTCAGCGGATGTCGATCGCCAGTTCATCCAGGCCATCGACAAATACGTGCGCCAGCTCCACGACGGCTTCGTGCCGACGCAGAGCCACATGAGCCGCACGCTCTGGCGCTTTGTGCCGCGAGATATCCTGCCCTCGGAGCACATCGAGGCCAAGGTCATGGAGTTCCTGCGCAAGGGTGTGCTGACCAAGCGCCAGACGATCAACGGCCAGGGCCAGGAACTGGTCATGACCGAGCTCAACCCGGATCATCCCCTCGTGCAGGACGCCATCCCGGGCTTTGATGGCTACAACTTCGGCTTCGACGACGCTGAGGCCGAGTATGGCCCCGAGTACGGGCCCGCCGCGTTTGGCGAATTCGAGGACGACGGGGACGAAGAGGACGACGAGGACTTCGCGGACGAAGACAACCGGGGTAATGTCATCGCGAACGGGCAGCCGCACTTCGTGCGGTAAGTCTCTCGAGAAGACACCCACTCCAAGGCCCACTCCCGATGCGTCGGGAGTGGGCCCGTTCGTGCCAAAGCGCGAGGCGTAGCCCGCGCTTTACCCGGCTTTCGGCCAGCGCACCCCGCTCGTATCGATCCACCGCCCCTGCTGGCTGGAGCGGAGCGCGCCGTCCAGGAGCTCCTGGGTCTTCACGCCGTCCGCAAAGGACGGGGAGACCGGCAGCCCGTCGCGGATCGCTTGCCCCCAGGCGCGCAGGAGCAGCGTGGTCGGCTGCACGAGGAAGTGGCCGCCTGGCACCAGGCCACCCATCAGGCGGTCCGGGATGGGGAGCTCGGTCAGGCTGAAATCGCCCCGCCGCGCACCGAGCAGCACGCCGTCACGGAGCACCAGCGTGCCGTCTGCGCCAGAGAGCGTGATCTGCTCCTCACCCTCGTGACCCGCCGTAGCCGAGACGTGGACCGAGCCGAGCGCGTTGTTGGCGAAGCGCAGCAGGACCGCGAAGTTGTCGTCGGCGTCAACGCGGCCCATGGCCGAGGAGTCGGGCAAGCGCCGCTGGCGCACCATGGTCGAAACGGCCCCGGCCACGCCCTTCACCTCGCCATACCACCAGCGCAGGGCGTCCACGTAGTGGGCGCCGGTTGCGCCCAGCATGCCGCCCGCCTTCTCCGCCTCCATCAGCCAACCCCAGGGGCGGTCGTGCGGATCATTCAGGCTGGAGCGGTGGACCACCACGGACGCGGCGTGCGGCTCCCCGATGTACCCCTCGCGGATCAGCTCAGACACGCGCATCCGTGCTGGCAGGAAGCGCAACTGGTTGTTCACCATCGCGACGGCGGTTGTGCGCTCGGCGATGCGCAGCATGTCCTTCGCCTCCGCCAGGTTGCGCGCCATCGGCTTCTCACACAGGACGTGCTTGTGATGCTCCAGCGCGGCAATCACCATGGAGTGGTGCAGGTGGGGCGGCGTGGCCACAATGACGGCGTCGATATCCGGGTGACGAACCATCTCCCGGTAGTCGGAGAAGTGGGCGGGGATATTGTGGTCCTGGGCGGCGGCGCGGGCGCGGTCCACGCGGCGCGAGGCAATGGCAACCGTGGTGAAGCCGGGGCATTCGCGCAGGGCCGAGAGGTGCAGCGAGGCGCCGAACCCTGTGCCGATCACCCCGACCCGGATGGTATCAGCGTCAACCGGCTGCCCGGTCGTCGGGGGATAGCCTGCGAAACTCAAGGCCCCTCCTGCGAGACGCCGCCGGTGATTGCGGCGTGATGGCTGCTGCGCGTGTCGCGTCTTAGGGAGGGGGAGGGTACCACGGAGGGGGGAAGGGTAAGCTGATCGTGAGATGGTGAGGGTGTGGAGGAATGCGAGATGAGCTTCGAGGAACTGACGCAGCAGATTCGCTGTCGTGACCTGGGCACCCGGCGAACATCCTCTTGGCCTCAGTCCCGATGGCGACGAATTGCGCATCCAGGTGTGGCATGTGGCGAACGGGCACGAGATTGAGTATTTCTCAATCCAACTTGTTTCGATCATCGACGGTGAGTTCCGTGAAGTAGCGCGCTACGACAACAGCCACGGCAGTTATCCACATCGAGACATTCTGAATTGGGACGGCTCGACGCGTGAGAAAATCCGGATGCGAGACGGTTTGACAGCCACCACGGCGTTCCGTGAAGCATTTGACACGATGCTTCGTCACTGGCAACAATACTTGCGTGATTATCTGCGGAGGCGGCCATGAACCTCGTCGATGAATTCATGAGTCCAGAGCGGCAATGGCAAATCAACGAGAATCTCAAGCTGGCCCGGCAATTTATCCAGGAATACTTCGACAACCCGGAAACTATTGCTGGGTTGGGCCCCGGAGAAGCGATCGTGCTGCTGCCGTCTGACGAACCGGGCGAGGCAAAGCTCACCCACGCGAACCTGCGCATGGCGCACCAGATGGCGTTGCAAGGCCGAAGCGTCGCCACCTTCACGGTCGGCGCCCGCCCACCTGGTCCGCCTGTCCACTTCACCAGCCTTGAGTTCGCGCGTGAGCCGTCGCGGGTGCAGTACAACCCGGAGACGGATGCGCTGACCGTCACGTTCGATGAACCCAGCGTGCTCGTCGGCTTCACGGCCATCCACCCACGCATTGACGCCATCTTCGATCCGGAAACACACGACCTGATGCAGATGATTGTCCGTCACTTCACGAGTGATGTTGCTTTGAGTGCTCCGCAATTGCTGGATGCCATCCTGCGCAGTTCGGCGGAACTCAGCGGCATCTCCCGCGAGGCGTTGCAGGCGCTGCGTCACGACGCGGTCACCGCCGATGGCGCCATCCAGGCTTCCCTGGCGCGCAACACGGCGTAGTCTGTCCACCATGCGCATGTACACCGGCCGCGGCGATAGCGGCAACACTGACCTCCTCGGCGAGCGCACCGCCAAGGATGACCCACGCATCGAGGCGCTTGGCGCGCTGGACGAGGCCGATTCCGCGATGGGCCTTGCCCGCGCCCTGGCGACCGATGAGCGGGTAAAGGCATCCGTTCTCGCTGCGCAGCGTGATCTCTACCGCATCATGGCGGAGTTGGCCTTCACGCCGGAGGTGCGCCCGCCCGATTACTCCCTGGGCGCGGAGCGCGTGACCTGGCTGGAGGAGCAGACCGACGCCCTGGCGGCCACCGTCACGCTACCGCGTGAGTTCGTGGTGCCGGGCGAGAGCGTGCCTGGTGCCGCGCTCGATGTCGCGCGCACCACAGCCCGGCGTGCCGAGCGGCGCGTCGTCACCGTCGCCAACAGCGGGTACGCCTTCAGCCCGGCCATCCTGGCCTACCTCAACCGGCTGTCATCGCTCCTCTTCATCGCCGCACGAGTGGAGGACGCCGCCAGCGGCGCAGGGGTGCGCCAGGCGAAAAGTGGCGAGATGACCGGGTAAGTGCTGGTATCCTCACCGCAGTATGACGAACGCGTTAGCTGCGGAAAGATGAGGTTTGCCAACGTATGCGGATGTCCCATCTCTTCGGCCGGACCCTGCGAGAGGCCCCGGGCGACGTGGAGCTGCCCAGCCACCGGCTGATGTTGCGCTCCGCCATGATGCGGCCACTTGGCGCGGGCATTTACAGCCTGCTGCCCCTGGGCTGGCGCGTGGTCACCAAGGTGGAGCAGATCATCCGCGAGGAGATCAACGCCATCGGCGGGCAGGAGATGCTGATGCCCGTGGTGCATCCCGCTGATGTCTGGAAGGAATCGGGCCGCTTCTACCAGGT
>JALYWD010000579.1 GCA_030852885.1 Chloroflexota bacterium
CTGCCACCGTTGAACGAGGTGTACAAGGAACTCCACCAACGGCTGGTGAATGGGGAACTTCAGGACTGGCCCAAGGAAATCCGGGGTGCTGCTGGTGATGACGGCGTTTCCCTGGCGCCGCCGCTCGGTGGCCAGGCTCCCGAGCCCGTCACGCTGGATGTGGCCGGTGAGACGTACGCCTTTGACGCCAACTGCTTCTTCCAGGTCAACCTGGGCGTGCTCGATCTCCTCGTGGACGAGGCCCTGAAGTTCGCCCCACAACCCGGTGACGTACTCTCGCCCGCCACGCGCAAGGCTCTGGATCTCTACTGTGGAGTTGGCCTCTTCACTGTGCCCCTCGCGCGCCGCTTCGAGCAGGTGATTGGCGTTGAGGCGCAAGCCCAGGCAGCAGGGTTCGCCGGGCAAAACGCGGTAGATGCAGGGCTGGACAACGTCCGCATTGAAACCAGTTCGGTCGAGCAATGGCTGGAGAACGCCTACCGCACGCACGGCCGGGTGCCGTTCGTGCTGCTGGATCCGCCGCGCACCGGCCTGCCGGCGCCGGCCATGCGTGGTTTGCTGCGCCTGCGGCCGCAGCGCATCGCGTATGTCTCGTGTGACCCAGCTACGCTGGCCCGGGACATCAAGGCGCTGCTGGGCTCCGGCTACGAACTCCTGGATCTCCTGGCGATCGACATGTTCCCGCAGACGCATCACGTCGAAACGGTTGCCCACCTGGAGCGGGTTGGCTAGGCCCAGGGATCGTCACCTTCCGGCAGACGCCCCCCAAACCGACCCGACTCTCCCCGGTCAGCTTCAGCCAGCACCACCAACTGCGCCAGGAACGCATCCATGCTCGCATCTGGCTGATGGAAGCGAAAGCGCCCAAGCTCGTAAAGCACCCGCTGGTCAGGGGTGAACTCTTCCCCCGTCGCGGCCAACCGCTGCAAATCGCGCAGGCGCTGGTCATCGGCAGGCAAGGACAACACAAATGCCCCGAACTCCTGCAAAGCATTGGCCGTGCGCACATTGCGTTCGTCCCGGTCATACTCCTCTGCCTTGCGACGCCGCCACTGGCCGGTCGCATCGCAGAACGCGGCAAATGAGCGCTGGAATGCCGACGGCTCAGGCATGGCACGCACCCTGGTTGTGCGGAGGACACCATCCATTGGTCATGTGGCTGTGAGAACAGCCGTGTCCGTCAAACCGGCAATGTTGCCGCACTTGTTACAATCCCCACTGCCCGCAAGTTCGTCAAGGACGAGCGCATGTGCATACCAAGCGGGTCCATAGCGCACCGATCTGCGCAGCCCGGGGCAACCCCGGGTGAGGAGTAAAGCATCGTGGCGTACGTAATCGCCCAACCGTGTATCGGCGTCAAGGATCAGAGCTGCGTCGAGGTTTGCCCCGTCGACTGCATCCATTCAACGGACGACGCTGAGCAGTACTTCATTAATCCGGACGAGTGCATCGACTGCGGCGTATGTGCCGAAGTCTGCCCCGTCGAGGCGATCTTCTTCGAGGATGATTTGCCGGAGCAGTGGGCTCAGTACCGCGCGATCAACTCCGAGTTCTACCAGAACCAGTAGGCTCGCCAATCCGCTTTCGCCGCCCACGTCTTCGTGACGCGGGCGGCTCTTTTTGTGGCCTCTTTCCTGCATTACTTGAACCGACGGTTTGCAGAGAGTGCATGGTCGCTCGTTCGCGTGGCGGGCCAGGGATCAATCAATGGCGGAATCGCGGCTCAACGACATGTTCAGACAGTTTGCAGTGCTACTCACCGCAATTTCGCAGGTGTACGTCTCCTATTCGATCGGTCGGGACGTGGGTGGCATTGCTCAGGAGAACCGCTCGCTCATCTTGCCTGCGTCATATGCCTTCTCGATCTGGGGAGCTATTTTCCTTCTCTGCCTGCTTTACGCGGTGTATCAGGCGTTGCCAGTCAACCGCACATCACCCATTTTCCGGGCAGTAGGCTGGTGGAGTGCCGGCGCATTTCTTTGCAATACGATCTGGAACCAGATTTTCATCAACCGCCAGTTCGTGCTGTCCCAGGTCGTCATCTTCTGCGGGCTGCTCTGCGCCGGAATGGCCTTCTTTCGCTTTGTCCAGACGGCGACTCCAAGGCGTTTGACAGCGGTTGAAAACTGGATCGTCGCACCCGCGTTTGGCCTGCTGTTTGGCTGGCTCACCGCGGCGAATGTCGTCGGCCTGGCCAGCGTACTGATTGCGAGCGGGTTCGCTGCCACAGGCGAAGGAGCCGAACTCGGTGGGGCCGCACTCCTCCTGTTCGGCAGCGCCATTGCCTTCTTCGTTGTCATCTTCTCGCGGTCCGGCCCCAGCTCAGCGTGGGTAGCGTACGGCGCCGCCGTGATCTGGGCGCTGGTCGCGGTCTTTCTGGAGCAACGGGGCACATCCATGCTCGTCGGGCTCACGGCGGTGGTCGGGATAGTGCTGGTCGCCGCTGCGTTGGTCGTTCCCTGGAAGCGTGAGCCGAGTTCGCGACTGACCGCCGCCGTATAGAGTCCGCAGGCCGGCCTTTTCCACTTCGCCACTCATTCAAGGGACGGCGCTCAGGGGCAAGCGCCGGCAGGTCACCTTCCCGCTGTCCTACGCCGGAGGAAGGCGCGCTTCCCATACCACACCTTCCGCGATCCAGTAGACCGTGCCGGTGAGTTCATCGATGGCCGCTTCGTCCACGTTCGCCAGGGCGTTGCTCACCGCCGCATCCTCTGGCGTGAGGTACTGGGTAGTGTTGCCGGACTGGTCAACCCGAATCAAGCGGCCCTGGTTATCGCCGATGATCGTGTCGCCATCCACCAGGTATCGTTGTGCCGCAAGCGGCGCTTGCGCCAGTGACCGGGATGGGGTGAGACGCGGTGTCACGAACGGCGCAGTAGTTGCCTCAAGCTGGCCCCGGGAAAAGGTCAGGATGCGTCCATCTTGCAGCAGCAGGTGGATCTTGCCATCAATGACGAAATCCGTAACGGTCAGCAGGTCCGGATTCAGCGCGCTGGTTGCCCACACTTCAGACT
>JALYWD010000591.1 GCA_030852885.1 Chloroflexota bacterium
TGCCGGGGGACAACATCCAGATGGGGGTGGAGCTGATCACCCCGGTCGCCATTGAGGAGGGGCTGCGCTTCGCCATCCGCGAGGGCGGCCGCACCGTCGGCGCCGGCGTCGTCACCTCGATTACTGAGTAGTTGCAGGTCTTAGGCAGAGGCAGGAGCGAACAATCATGGTTGCACGAAAGCCCAGTCAGCGGATTCGCATCCGCCTGAAGGCCTATGACCACAAGGTGCTCGATCAGTCGGCGAGCAAGATCGTGGAAACCGCGGAGTCGACGGGCGCCAAGGTTGCGGGTCCCATCCCGCTGCCGACTCGCATCGAGAAGTTCTGCGTGATCCGCTCGCCGTTCATCGACAAGGATTCACAGGAACAGTTTGAGGTGCGGACGCACAAGCGGCTGATCGATGTGCTGGAGCCAAGTGGCAACACCATTCGCTCGCTGATGCGCCTGAACCTGCCGGCTGGTGTGGATATCGAGATCAAGTTGTAAGTGTGGTTTCGGCGCGCGGCTGGCTTGCTGGCCGCGCTCTGATCACGCTCTGCGGCGGGAGCGGCCTGAGCGCTGCACCGCTTCCTGGAGGACAGGAGAGAGCCAATGATTAACGGGCTCATTGGGAAGAAGCTGGGCATGTCCCAGATCTTCGACGACGCGGGACTGGCGCATCCGGTCACGGTGGTTGAAGTCGGTCCCTGCGTTGTGACGCAGGTGAGGACAGACGATAAGGACGGCTACAGCGCTATTCAGCTTGGTTTTGGTCTGGATAAGCGATTGAACCGGCCCGAGCGCGGTCATCGCCAGGCGAGCGGCTTCATGTCCCGCACGCTGCGCGAAGTCAAGGCCGATGACGTCGCCGAGTTCGAGGTGGGGCAGGTCATCAAGGCCGACGCCTTCGCCGCGGGCGACCTGGTGGATGTCATCGGGACCTCCAAGGGCAAGGGCTTTGCGGGCGGTATGAAGCGCCACGGGTTCAGCGGCGGCCCCGCGACGCACGGTCAGTCTGACCGCGCGCGTGCGCCAGGATCAATTGGATCCAGCGCCACGCCCGGACGCGTGTTCAAGGGCATGCGCATGGCGGGTCGCATGGGCAATGACCGGGTCACCGTGCAGAACCTGCGGGTGCTGCGTGTGGACCCGGAGCGCAACATCTTGTTGATTGAAGGTTCAGTGCCGGGGCCGAACGAGGGCGTGGTCATCGTCCAGCGGGCCGTGAAGGCGCGGAAAAAGTAGCACGACACGGCGCACATGACCCTGAGGTTTGCTCCTCTCGGTCCCGGAGTTAAGACGATGAATATTGATGTTCTTGATACCCAGGGAAAGGTGGTCGGCTCAGCCGAGCTCGATGAAACCGTCTGGGGAATTGAGCCGAACATCCCGGTAATGCACCAGGCACTGCTGCGTCAGTTGGCCAATGCCCGCCAGGGCACGCGCGACACCAAGACGCGCGGTGAGGTGCGGGGCGGTGGCGCCAAGCCGTGGCGCCAGAAGGGAACTGGGCGCGCGCGCCAGGGTTCCATCCGCTCTCCACAGTGGATCGGCGGCGGCGCGGTCTTCGGCCCACACCAGCAGTCCTTCAAGCAGGACATGCCACGCAAGGCGCGGCGCCTGGCCGTACGCTCTGCCCTCTCTTCCAAGGTGAAGGACGAGCGGCTGACCGTGATCAACGGCCTCGGCGAAGTCGAGCCGCGCACCAAGGCCATGAAGGCGATCCTCGAGGTTCTACTGCCCGAGAGTCGCTCGATCCTGATCGTGACTGACGGCAAGGTTGAGCCGATTCGCCGCTCGTCCGGCAACCTGGACAACGTCTGGGTGGTGGATGCGCGATACCTGAATGTCCGTGACATTCTGAAGTTTGACCGCCTGTTGGTGACCAGCGAGGCCATTCCGATTGTGGAATCGTGGCTGGCATTGCCTGAGGACAAGCGCGAGCCGAGCTCGTGGCGGCAGGCTGAGGCGCAGGAGTCCTAGGATGCCAGCACTATCGATTGACCAGGTGATCATCCGGCCGCTGATCACGGAGAAGAACACAGATCTTATGGAGCAGAACCAGTACACCTTCGAGGTGGCGGTCGAAGCCAACAAGATCCAGGTTCGCGAGGCCATTGAAAAGCTGTTCAACGTGCGCGTGAAGGCCGTGAACACCATGAACGTGAAGGGTTCGCGCAAGTCGCGCGCAATCCGCCGCGGGAGTGGGCGCATTCACGGTCAGGAGCGCTCGTGGAAGAAGGCGGTGATCACCCTCTTCCCCGGCCAGCGCATTGACGTCTTCGAGCAGGTCTAGCAGGCCGGAAGACTGAGGAAGGACGCGGCGATGCCCATTCGCATCTACAAGCCAACCTCGCCGGGGCGGCGCTCGATGAGCGTCAGCACCTTCGAGGAGATCACCAAGAAGAAGCCTGAGAAGAGCCTGATTGAGCCGCTGAAGAAGCACGCTGGCCGGAACAACCGCGGCCGCATTACGACGCGGCATCGGGGCGGTGGAAACAAGCGCTTCTACCGGATTATCGATTTCAAGCGCAACAAGGTCGGCGTTCCGGCCAAGGTTGCCGCGATCGAATACGATCCAAACCGCTCGGCGCGCATTGCCCTCCTGCACTATGTGGACGGCGAGAAGCGCTACATGTTGGCGCCGGTTGGCATTGGTGTCGGTGACACCGTGGTTGCCGGACCAGAGGCGCCAATCCGTGCCGGGAACGCCCTGCCGCTGCGCAACATCCCGACCGGTACCCAGATTCACAACATTGAGCTGTACGCCGGGAAGGGCGGGCAGCTTTGCCGCTCGGCCGGCACCTCGGCGCAGCTCATGGCCAAGTCAGATACGTACGCCCAGGTGCGCATGCCTTCCGGCGAAGTGCGCCTGGTGCACCTCAATTGCATGGCCACGCTGGGCCAGGTTGGTAACGTCGATCATGAGAACATCGTGATCGGTAAGGCCGGCCGCAATCGCCACCGGGGTCGCCGGCCAACGGTGCGCGGCTCCGTGATGAACCCGCGTGACCACCCGCACGGCGGTGGTGAGGGCAAAGCCCCGATTGGTGGCCAGCCCAAGACGAAGTGGGGCAAGCCAGTCCAGGCGCGCACCCGCAACAACAAGCGCACCGACGACATGATCGTGCGCTCCCGGAACAAGAAGCGGAAGTAATCGAGGAGGCACATAGTGGCGAGGTCGTCCAAGAAGGGACCTTACATCGACGCCAAGTTGCGCGAGAAGATCGAGACGCTGAACCGCGGCAACGAGCGGCGCGTCATTCGGACCTGGGCGCGCGCATCGACCATCTTCCCTGGCATGGTGGGGCACACCGTCGCCATTCACAACGGCAAGGTGCACGTTCCGATCTTCGTGTCCGAGCAGATGGTGGGGCACAAGCTGGGCGAATTTGCCCCGACGCGCACGTACCGCGGGCATGGCAAGGATGCCGACCGCCGCGGACGCCGCTAGCGGCGCGGGGAGACGGAGAGAGATATGGAAGTACGAGCAAGCGTCACAGGCGTCCGCGTCTCCCCGCGGAAGGCGCGACTTGTGGTGGATGCGGTGCGCGGTAAGCGCGTGATGGACGCGATTGCGCTGACAGGCTTTCTGCCGCAGAAGACGGCGAAGGATGTCAACAAGCTGCTGGTGTCCGTGGCCGCCAACGCCGAGAACAACTTTGACATGGATCCGGAACTCCTCTGGATCAAGGAAATCTATGCCAATGAGGGCCCCCGCTTCCGCCGCTTCAAGGCGAAAGCTCGTGGCCGCGTCGGCCGGATCGTGCGCCGCAACACGCACATGACCGTGGTGGCAGAGGAGCGGAAGAGCTAATGGGACGTAAGGTCAATCCGATCGGTTTCCGTCTGGGGATCGTGACAGACTGGGAATCGAAGTGGTTTGCGGAGCGCAATTACACAGAACAACTGCATGAGGATCTGCGCATCCGGCAGCTGATCATGCGCGAACTGACGCGTGCGGGCATTTCCAGGATTGAGCTGGAGCGCTCGGCCAATAAGGTCGATGTCACGCTGCACACGTCCAAGCCTGGCATCGTCATCGGCAAGCAGGGCGCCAATGTTGAGCGCCTGCGGCAGATGCTGGAGAAGAACATCGGCAAGAAGGTGCACCTGAAGATCGAGGAGATCAAGGTGCCCGAGACCGATGCCCGCCTGATTGCGGAGAGCATCGCCGAGCAGATCGGCCGCCGCGTGGCGTATCGACGCGCAATGAAGCACGCGGTACAGCAGGGCATGCGTCGCGGTGCCAAGGGCCTGAAGATCACGCTTTCAGGCCGGTTGGGTGGCGCCGAGATGAGCCGCTCCGTGACCGAGATGGACGGCCGCGTGCCGCGTTCCACGCTGCGAGCGGACATCGACTACGGCGTGGTTCACGCGGCAACGACGTACGGGCGCATCGGCGTCAAAGTCTGGGTCTACAAGGGTGAAGTGCTGCCGCAGCGCGCCCAGCCAACCGCGGCTTCCCTGACCGCGGACCTGGCGGCCATTTCCGGCGACTAAGAAGCGGCCTGCTGGAGAGCCAGCAAGCGCCGATGGGGATCAGGAGCATTCGTTATGTTGATGCCAAAGCGGACGAAGTACCGCAAGATGATGCGGGGCCGCAAGACCGGAGCTGCATACCGTGGTTCCGACATCAACTTCGGGGAGTATGGGCTGCAGGCTACCCAGCCTGCGTGGGTGAGCAGCCGCCAGATCGAGGCCTCCCGCCGCGCCATCACCAACTACCTGAAGCGCGGTGGCAAGGTCTGGATTCGCATCTTCCCGGACAAGCCGGTAACCCAGAAGCCGGCGGAAACCCGCATGGGCTCTGGTAAGGGAAACCCGGAGTACTGGGTAGCTGTGGTGCGTCCGGGCCGCATTCTCTTCGAGGTAGCCGGGGTGACGCGCGCACAGGCGGAAGAGGCACTGCGTCGCGCCGGTATGAAAATGCCGATGGACGTCAAGTTCGTCGAGCGCGAGCACGTGGGCGTGGCGGCGGCCTTCGTCGATGACGCCACGGAAGAGGGCGCAGCATGAAGCCAGCAGAGATTCGCGCCATGGATGATGCCAAGCTGGCGCAGGAAGTGACCGATCTGGAGGGTGAGTGGCGCACGCTGCGCTTTCAGCAGGCAGTGGGCCAGTTGACGAATACCTCCCGCATCGGGCAGATCCGCAAGGATATTGCTCGCATCAAGACGGTGCAGACGGAACGGGAAATTGAAGCGGAACTGGCGTCGCTGGTGGGCGCCGGGGCCGAATAGCCTCTGGCAACCGGAGCGAGGAACAGCCTAATGAGTGAGAACGTTACGGTAGATAAGCCCACGCGGTCGCAGAAGACCGAAAAGGTTGGCCGCGTGGTCAGCGACAAGATGGACAAGACCGTTGTGGTCTCGGTGGATTCTGTCCGCCGCCACCCGCTGTATCACAAGCGCATCACGCGCAGCAAGAAATTCATTGCTCACGATGAGTCGAACGCTTGCAAGCCAGGCGACCTTGTGCGCATCGAGGAGACGCGCCCGATGTCCAAGCGCAAGCGGTGGATCGTGCGTGAAATTGTCGAGCAGGGCATCCAGATCTAGCAGCCGCGACAAGCGGCCAGGAGCAACCTGGTGATTCAACAAGAGTCGCGGCTGAAGGTCGCGGACAATAGTGGAGCCCGGGAGCTGCTGTGCATTCGCGTGCTCGGCGGTTCCGGACGGAAGTACGGCGGAGTCGGTGACACGATCATCGCGACCGTGAAGCAGGCCCAGCCGAACGCGGCGGTCAAGAAGGGCGACGTGGTGCGCGCGGTGATCGTGCGCACGGCGCAGGAGTATGGCCGCCCGGATGGCAGCCACATCAAGTTTGACGACAACGCGGCGGTGCTGATCAACCCGGCAGGCGCGCCGCGTGGAACGCGCATCTTCGGCCCGGTAGGCCGCGAGCTGCGCGAGAAGCAGTTCATGCGCATCGTTTCACTCGCGCCTGAAGTGCTCTAGCCGCCGCCAACGCAAGAGAACCAGGAGCACGAGGGAATGCGCAAGATTCGATCCGGCGATACGGTGCTGGTCACCTCCGGCAAGAACAAGGGACAGCAGGGCACAGTCCGCATCAACCTGATCGAGCGAGATCGGGTAGTGATCGAGGGCGTGAACTTTGTCAAGAAGCACATCAAGGCTGGGCGCGCGCGCCAGGCAGGCATCGTTGAAGTTGAGGCGGCGTTGCACGTGTCCAACGTGATGCTGGTCTGCCCCAACTGCAAGCAGCCGACCCGGGTGGGTGTACACGCTGGCGCTGATGGCAAGAACGTGCGCTTTTGCAAGAAGTGCAACGTCGACATTCCACGACCCGACGCGGGGTAGATCAGCGGATTGTTGTCGCATCGAGTGGCGGCCTGAGCGCCGGCAAGCGGCGGACCAGGCGGGATCGCCAGACATGAGAAAGAAGCATTAGCTGATGGCACGGCTGAAAGAGAAATACCGTGACGAGGTCGTTCCGGAAATGATGAAGGAGTTCAACTACTCCAACATCATGCAGGTCCCGGAGCTTGAGAAGATTGTTATCAACATTGGTCTTGGCGAGGCGGTCAGCAACGCCAAGTCGCTTGAGGCCGCGGTCGGCGACCTGACCGCCATCACTGGCCAGAAGCCGGTGGTGACAAAGGCGAAGAAGTCGATTGCCGCGTTCAAACTGCGTGCCGGTATGCCGATTGGCGCGATGGTCACGTTGCGGGGACCTCGCATGTATGAATTCCTGGACCGCTTCGTCAGCATCACGCTGCCGCGCATCCGGGACTTCCGGGGCGTTTCGCCCAACTCGTTCGATGGCCGGGGTAACTACACCATGGGTCTGCCCGAGCAGATCGCGTTCCCCGAGATCGATTTTGATCGCATCGACAAGTCGCGCGGCCTGGAAATGAGCTTCGTGACCAGCGCCAGGAATGATGAAGAGGGGCGACGGCTCCTTGCCCTGCTGGGCATGCCGTTCGCCCGGACGGAACGAGCAAACTAGCGCGCGGCAGACGCGCGGAGGAACGCTGGATGGCAAAGAAGAGCAAGATTGTGAAGTCGCAGAAGCCGGCGAAGTTTCAGACTCGCCAGGTGAATCGTTGCAAGATTTGTGGCCGCAGCCGGGCATACATGCGCAAGTTTGGAATGTGCCGCATCTGCTTCCGCGAAAACGCGTCCATCGGTCGCCTCCCGGGCGTCACCAAGTCCAGCTGGTAAACGCGCACCACAGAGGGACGGAGAGGCGCGATGACGGAGGAGTTAGGAACGCATGAGTGTCAATGATCCCATCAGCGACATGCTGACCCGCATTCGCAACGCAGGCATGGCCCGGCAACTCGAGACCACCATGCCGTCGACCAATATCCTGGTCGCGATTGCGAAGATTCTGGAGCAAGAGGGCTACATCGGCGGATTTGATGTGGTGGAGCAGCGGCCGCAGGACAAACTGGTCATCAAGCTGCGCTACGGCGCCGACAAGAAGTCGGCGATCCGGGAGATCAAGCGGGTCAGCAAGCCGGGCCTGCGCGTGTACGCGGGCAAGGACGACATTCCCCGCGTGCGCAGTGGCCTGGGCATCGCGGTCGTCAGCACGCCGCAGGGCGTGATGACCGGCTTCGAGGCCCGGCGGCGCGGGATCGGCGGCGAGGTGCTCTGCACCGTCTTCTAGATGACGGCTGGCGAGACGCATTGTCTATGCAGATCGCGGGAGAATGAGCGATGTCTCGAATTGGTAATCGGCCCATTACGGTGCCGAACGGTGTGGAAATCGAAATTACGGATGGAAACGCGGTCACGGTCAAGGGCCCGAAGGGCACGCTAACCCAGGACCTGAGCCCGGCCATGTCCCTGACGCGGGACAACGGGACGGTGCTGGTCGCACGCCCGAACAACGAGCGCGACAACCGCTCCCTGCACGGCCTGACCCGCACGCTGCTCAACAATATGGTTGTGGGCGTGACGGATGGGTACAAGCGGGATCTGGAGATCCAGGGCGTGGGCTACCGCGCCGCGCTGGATGGCTCCACCCTGGTGCTCTCGGTGGGGTTCTCTCACCCGGTGCGCATGACCCCCCCAGACGGCGTGACGTACACGCTGGATGGCAACACCCGTCTATCCGTGGTGGGTATCGACAAGCAACTCGTCGGCGAGGAAGCGGCTCGCATTCGCCGCGTGCGTCCACCTGAACCGTACAAGGGCAAGGGCATCCGCTACGCGGGTGAGCAGGTGCGGCGGAAGGCTGGCAAGGCCGGCAAGGCGAAGTAGCGAGTGCCGGGCGGTTCGCCGCTCGCCTCGGCTGAGGAGCATTTACGTATGCGACGCAAGTTTCGCAGGGCGCTGACCAAACGCCAGCGGCGCCACGTGCGGGTTCGGGCGAAGGTGTCAGGGACACAGGGCCGCCCCCGGCTGAACGTCTTCCGTTCGTCGGCGCACATTTATGCGCAGGTCATTGACGATGACCGCGGTCACACGATCCTGGCCGCCAGCGACCTGGAGCCGGAAGTGCGCGAGCGCGCCGGCGCTGATGCCAAGAAGAGCGATCGGGCCCGGGTGGTCGGAGAGATCATCGGGGAGCGCGCCAAAGCCGCGGGAATTGATGCGATTGTCTTTGATCGCGGTGGGTACCTCTACCACGGCCGGGTGAAGGCAGTGGCCGAGGGCGCGCGCGCCTCAGGGCTGACGTTCTAGCAGCGCGCCAATAGCTGCGCCAAAGGGAGTAACGGATGGATCGGAATCAAGGAGAGCGCGGACCTCGTCGCCGCTCGGATGATGACGGCGGCAACGAGTTCGAGGAGCGCGTCGTCCAGATCAACCGCGTCGCCAAGGTGGTGCGCGGAGGCCGCCGCTTCAGCTTCGGCACGATCGTTGTCGTTGGTGACGGGAAGGGGCGTGTAGGCGCCGGCCTGGGCAAGGCCAACGAGGTGCCCGACTCGATTCGCAAGGGTGTCGAGGCCGCCAAGAAGTCGCTGATTAACGTGCCGCTGGAAGGGACCACCATCCCGCACATGGTGGAGACCTCCTTCGGCGCTTCACGGGTGCTGCTGAAGCCGGCTGCGCCCGGTACCGGCGTCATCGCAGGTGGTGGTGTGCGCGCCGTGGTTGAAGCCGCCGGCATCAAGGATGTCCTGACCAAGTCACTTGGCAGCAACAATCCCGTGAACGTCGTGCGTGCCACGCTGAAGGCTCTCGGGGAGTTGGAGTCGCCAGATTCCATTGCCGAGCGCCGTCGCAAGCAGTTGACCGTTCGCCGGCGGGATCCGGTCGTTCACCCAGAGCGGGTCGTCGTGGCTGAGCCGGAGAGCGGACCTGGTGGCGGCCCACGTGGCCGTCGCCGCTCACCGCGCGGAGGAAATAGCAACGGATGAGCGAGCAGGAAACCGGACAACTCCGGATTACATTGGTACGTAGCACCATCGGGCGACCTTCGGTGCAGGGCCGCACCGTCAAGGCCCTGGGCCTGCGCAAGCTGAACTCAGTGGTTGTGCGCCCGGACAACCCCTCGATTCGCGGCATGGTCAACAGCATCAGCCACCTGGTGAAGGTGGAAGAGCTGAGTGGCGACGCCGCAGCGGCCACGAACTAGCAACTCCCGTTCGGGTAATAGCCGGACGAAAGGGAAAACACCATGCCATTGACACTCGACGATCTGCGCTCCCCAGGGGCAAACCCTGAACGCAAGCGCGTCGGGCGCGGCCACGGCTCCGGCAAGGGCAAGACTGCCGGCCGGGGCACCAAGGGCCAGAAGTCCCGGGCCGGAAAGGGTATCCGCCGCGGCTTCGAAGGCGGCCAGCTCCCGATCCAGAAGCGCCTGCCGTACAAGCGCGGCTTTACCAACATTTACCGCACGCCGTGGGAAGTGGTCAACCTCGACCGCCTGGCTGATCTGGCGGTGGATGGCCCGATCACCCCGGAAGTGCTCTTTGCAGCGGGCATCACCCGTGGCCTGGAGTTCCCGGTCAAGATCCTGGCCGGCGGAGAACTCTCCTCGCCGCTGGTTGTGCACGCGCACGCCTTCTCGGAGGCAGCGAAGGGCGCTATCGAAGCGCAGGGCGGCTCCGTTTCTGAGTTGACCCGCACCGATGACTGGGTGACCGCCAGGCCCCGCACACGTCGTCTGCCGCTGAACAGCGAGATGAAGAAGGCGCGTGTCGGCAAGGTGGGCGGAGTTTCCCGGCGCGAAGCGCTGGCTGGCGCAGCGAGCCAGGAGGCCTAGTTCGTGGTTCAGGCGCTCTTTACAGCCTTCAAAATTCCCGACCTGCGCCGGCGCATTCTCTTTGTGCTCGGCATGCTCGTGATCTTCCGGTTCATGGCCTCGATTCCGCTGCCGGGGGTGAACCGCGAGGGGCTGCAGGAGTTCATCAACAACAACGCCCTGTTGGGAATGCTGAACTTGTTCTCCGGGAGCAGCCTCCAGAACTTCTCGATCGTCGCGCTGGGGGTGTATCCGTACATCACCGCCACGATCATCATGCAACTCATGACGCCAATCATTCCGACGCTGAATGAGTTGTCCAACGAAGGGCAGGGCGGGCGTAACAAGATCAACCAGTACACCCACTGGTTGACCATTCCGCTCGCGCTGCTCCAGGGCTACGGCCAGGGCACCCTGTTCGCCCGGCAGATGGGTCCCGACGGACGTCCACTCATCGAGAACTTCGGGTTCTACAGCACCCAGTCGACGATCTCCACCATCACCACGTTAGTCACCATGACCGCGGGCACCATGTTGCTGGTCTGGATCGGTGAGCTGATCACCGAGTTCGGCATAGGCAACGGCGTCTCGATCATCATCTTTGGCGGCATCGTGGCCTCGTTGCCAGGGGCAGTGGCGTCACTCGTGACCGGCGGGTCGCTCGGGAGCAACGCGGTCGGCTTTATCCTTTTCCTGATCATCGGACTGGTCACCATCGTCGGCATTGTCCTCATCAATGAGGGGCAACGGCGCATCCCGGTTCATCATGCGAAGCGTGTGCGTTCTGGCCGGATGTACGGCGGCAACACGACGTTCATCCCGCTGAAGGTGAACTCGGCCGGCATGATCCCGCTGATCTTCGCCGTCAGCATCATGGTCTTCCCGGGCTTGATCGCGCAATTCCTTTCGTCGTCCAGTAACCCGACGCTGCGCGCGATTGCCACCGAAATGGCGGTGCTCCTGGCTCCGGATACCTTTCAGTACAACATCCTGTACTTCCTGCTGGTCGTCGCCTTTACCTACTTCTACACCATGGTCATCTTCCAGCAGCAGAAGATCTCGGAGAACCTGCAGCGACAGGGCGCCTTCATTCCAGGAGTGCGGCCGGGCAAGAACACGGACAGGTACCTGTTGAAGGTGCTGAACCGGATCACGCTGATTGGTGCTCTTTTCCTGGGTGTGGTGGCGATCATGCCCTACATCGCGGCGGAGATCACCGGGGTGAACTCGCTGCTCCTCGGCGCAACGTCCCTGCTCATCGTTGTTGGCGTCGCCATCGACACCATGCGACAGCTCGAAGCGCAACTCGTGATGCGCAACTACGAAGGTTTCATCAAGTAGCTGAGCCTGGCCACCCTGGCGCCGAGTGCCCAGGATCTGCGCTCTGAGGATGTTTCGACGGTGACGGCACACATCATTCTGCTCGGCCCGCAAGGTTCCGGTAAGGGCACGCAAAGCGAGCGCGTCCGCGCACGGATGAACCTGGCCTCGATCGCCACGGGAGAACTCTTCCGCTCGGCAATCAAGGGCGAAACCGAGCTTGGCAAACGTATCAAAGCGATCTACGACCGGGGCGAGCTGGTGCCGGATGACATCACCGTGGCCCTCGTTGAGGAACGGCTGGATAGCCAGGCCACGCAAGGGCCCCAGTCTGACCTGGCGGGGGCGCTGTATGACGGTTTCCCCCGCACGGCAGCACAGGCCCAGGCGCTGGACGACATGTTGACCCGGCGCGGGGAGCAGATCACCGTCGCCATCGCCATCGACGTACCGCGCGAGACACTGATCGAGCGCCTGTCAGGACGGCGCGTTTGCTCCGTCTGTGGTCGTGTCTACAACGTGGTCTCGGACCCCCCGACGCAACCAGGTATCTGCGACATCGACGGTGGAGAACTGATTCAGCGCGCGGACGACACGCCTGAAGCCGTTGCCAAGCGCCTCGATCTCTACGACCTGGAAACGGCGCCGCTCGTGGACCGCTACGCGGAACGCGGCCTGGTGGTGCACATTGACGGTGACCGGCCCATTGACAAGGTGACAGACGCCGTCGTTGCCGCCATCATGGAACGGTCTGCCGCCGGGGCCAGGGAAACTTCGGCATGATGACCATCAAGAACGAGGCCGAGATTCAGAAGATGGAAGTGGCGGGGCAGCTCGTCGCCTACATTCACTCCCGGATCGAGCCGCTCATTCAGCCGGGCGTGACCACCAGAGAACTCGATGACCTTGCGCGCGACATCATCAAGGAGCGCGGGGCGAAGTCCTCGTTCCTGGGCTACCACGGGTATCCTGCCCACATCTGCACTTCCGTCAACGACGAAATCGTGCACGGCATCCCGGGGAAGCGACGTCTGAATGATGGGGACATCATCTCCGTGGATATCGGGGTGATCCTGGACGGCTTCAATGGCGATTCGGCCTGGACCTACGCCGTCGGCACGATCTCGCCAGAAGCCGCGTTGCTGATGCAGCAGACAGAAGAGGCGCTCTACCGCGCGGTCGCAGCTGCTGCCACTGGCAACCGCCTGGGCGCGATTGGACACGCGGTGGAATCGTACGCACGTCCGCTCGGCCGCGGCATTGTCCGGGAGTACGGCGGACACGGCATTGGCCGTGCCATGCACGAGGACCCGCATGTGCCGAACGTGGGTTCGCCTGAGCGAGGCGTGATCATGCGTACCGGGTTGACGCTGGCGATTGAACCCATGCTGACGAACGGCAGCGAAGAAACGAAGGTGATGCGGGACGGCTGGACCGTCAAGACCAAGGACGGCTCACTGTCGACGCATTTCGAGCATACCGTCGCCGTGTCGCCGGAGGGTGGACGCGTGTTGACGCGACGGCTCGTACCCGTGCTAGAATAACGCGTTCAGCGCACGCGTGAGCGTGCGTTATTCGTGTGTTTGCCAATGGTTTTGACCGCTATTCTGGGGAACTGGGACGGCGGAACTGAGATAGGGACAGATCATGAAGGTAGCTGCATCGGTGACACGCCGCTGCGACAAGTGCAAAATCATCCGTCGCCACGGTGTGATACGCGTCATTTGCGTCAATCCGCGGCATAAGCAGCGGCAGGGCTAATCGCGTGCGAGCGAGTACAGGAGAGGTCTAAACGTGGCAAGAATTGCGGGCGTCGATCTTCCTCGCGACAAGCGGGTCGAAGCAGCATTGCCCTACATCTTCGGGATCGGGCTGCACACCAGCCAGGTGCTGCTACAGCGGACCGGCATCAATCCCGACACCCGTGTGCGTGAACTTACTGACGATGAAGTAAATCGCTTGCGCGAGATCGTCGACAAGGAAATGCGCGTCGAGGGCGACCTTCGCCGCGAAGTCGCGATGAACATCAAGCGCCTGATGGATATCGGATGCTATCGCGGCCTGCGCCACCGTCGTGGCCTTCCGGTCCGCGGTCAGCGCACCCGGACCAATGCCCGAACGCGCCGTGGTCCTCGCCGCGCCGCTGTGGGCCGCAAGAAGAAGTAGCTCTATCGCAGGCGCTCGGCGTGGGGCCAGATGATGGCCCCGCGTGCGCAAATGGAGGACATACAGGACCATGTCGGAAAAGAAAAAGGGCGGGAAGGGCAAGACGCGCGTACGGCGCCGAGACCGGAAGAATATTCCTCGCGGCAAGGCGTACGTGCAAGCGACGTTCAATAACACCATCATCACCATGACCGATCCAGCCGGCAACGTTATTTCCTGGTCCAGCTCCGGCGCGAACGGGTTCAAGGGAAGCCGCAAGAGCACCCCATACGCCGCGCAGGTGACCGCCGAAGCAGCCGCACGCAAGGCAATGGAACATGGTCTGCGTCAGGTGGATGTGTTCGTGAAGGGCCCAGGCTCTGGGCGCGAGATGGCGATTCGCTCCCTGCAGTCCGCAGGCGTGCAGGTGATTTCAATCACGGACACCACGCCGATCCCGTTCAATGGTTGCCGACCGCCGAAGCGCCGCCGCGTTTAGTCACGCTGGCGTGCGCGCCAGCAGCAGTTCCATGCCGGGCCAGGTCCGGCATACATTTCCATCGCCCCCGTCCGTCAGGGATTCTTTCATGCTCGTAATGAGGACAGGGTGCGACACAGCAGGCATGGAGGCAAGGCATCTTGTTGGAGCGACCACAATTTCATATTGAGACGGTCGAGACGGGTCTGAACTATGGCCGTTACAAGGCGGAGCCAATGGAGCCGGGATACGGCACCACGCTCGGCAATGCGCTCCGCCGTATCCTGCTCCGTTCACTCGAGGGTGCGGCAATTTCTCGCATCCGGCTCGATAACGTCTGGCACGAGTTCTCAACGATTCCCGGTGTGCGTGAAGACGTCACCGAGATCGTCCTGAACCTGAAGCGGGTCCGGCTGAAGCGCAACATGGATCTCTCTGGCGACGCCCGCGCGCACCTCTATGTGCGAGGCGATGCGTCGGGCGAGCGTGTGGTGACGGCCGGCGATGTCGTGTGGCCATCCGAAGTTGATGTCATCAACCCGGACCAGATCATCGCGACCATTGACGCCGCGGACGGCGTGATCGACATGGATATATGGATCACGCAGGATCGCGGTTACAAGTCGGCGGAACTCCAGGAATCCTACGCCATCGGCGAGATTCCCATCGACGCCATCTACACGCCGATCGAGCGCGTGAATTTCGTCGTGGAGCACACCCGCGTGGGCCCGACGACGGACTACGATCGCCTGATCATCGAGGTGCTGACCGATGGCACCATCGAACCAGATGATGCGCTGGCCGAGTCCGCGCGCATCCTGGCGCGGCAGGCGGAGGTCTTTGCGGGCCTTGACCAGCGCCAGGAGAGCGAGGAGAGCGGCACGGGCCTGACGATCCCCGATGAGATCCTGAACAAGCCGCTGGTCGATCTGGGGCTTTCTCCGCGCGTGCTGAACGCGCTGCGGAGCCGCCAGATCGAGCGCGTCGGCCAGGTGCTGACGATTGAGCCGGACCAGCTCCTTTCAATCCGCAACTTCGGGCCGCGGTCGCTGACCGAACTGCGGGAGAAGCTGGCTGAGTTCGGGTACTTGCCAGAAGGCGATGTCGGGATCGCCAGCACTGGCTACCTGGACGGTCTGGACCTCGAGGACGAGGGTTCGGACGATTTCGATGCGGATCTGCTTTCCGCAACCGATGAGGATATGGCCGAGGCCGTCGCGTTGCTGCGCGGCGCGGGCAGCAATGAGGAGAACCCGTCATGAGGCACCGCAAGGCTGGCCGCAAGTTTGGCCGGAACCCAGCCCAGCGGCAGGCGCTGCTGCGGCAGTTGGCCATTTCCATGATCAACGACGAGCGCATCACCACGACCGAGGCGAAGGCCAAGACGCTGCGACCCATTGTGGAGAAGCTGGTCACCATCGCCCGTGAGGATTCGCTTCACCACCGCAAATTGGTGATGTCGAAGATCGATAACGAGAGGGCGACCACGAAACTGTTCGAGGTCATTGCGCCGCGCTTCGAGGAGCAGCCCGGCGGCTACATCCGGATCTCGAAGCTTGGTCAGCGCCACGGCGATGCCGCGCCGCAGGCCTTGATCGAGTTCATCGAGGCGTAGGCCGGTCCGGAGGCGATGCCCAGCTACCGACTGACGCTCTCCTATGACGGGACAGCGTTTGCGGGGTCGCAGGTGCAGCCGGGCCAGCGCACGGTGCAGGGTGAGTTGGAATCTGCACTGCGGCGACTGGGTGGTGTCACGGCTAACACCACCTTCGCCGGACGGACAGACCGGGGGGTTCACGCCTTCGGGCAGATCGCGGCGGTGGACTTCCCGGAGTGGCGGGCCTCGGCAGGCGATCTGGAGCGGGCCCTCGCGGCTCGCCTGCCGGGAGATATGGCGGCCCGGCACGTGCTCGCGAGCGATTACGCCTTCAACCCGCGTTTCGACGCGGTCTGGCGGGAGTATCGCTACTGGATCATTCCGGGTGTGATGAGCCCCTTTCTGGGGCGATACGCCTGGCTCTTGCGGGACGGTATAGATGCCGCTCGCATGAACGAGGCGGCCGGCCAACTCCCTGGGACGCGCGATTTCGCGTCGTTCGCTGGAGGAGGCGAAGGGGTTCCGTGGTCCGAGCGCTCCACTCGGCGGCGTGGAACGACCCGGACATTGCTCCGGTGCGCGGTACGCAGGTTGGAGCTGGCGCCCGGACCGGGCCGGGATGCTGGCGCCGCGGCACTCGAGTTTCGTATCGTGGCGGATGGTTTCCTGCCGCGCATGGTACGAAACATCACCGGCGCGCTGGTCGAGGTCGGGCAGGGTCGGCAGGAGCCGACCTGGATCGGCGAGATCCTGGCCGCGAAGGACCGGCGGCAAGGTTCTGTGGTAGCGCCGGCCCACGGATTGACACTTTGGCGCGTCGGGTTTCCCGGCGACGCACTGGTAGATGAGTAGTGGCGTCCCGGGCGGGGCCGCCCGGCAGTATGGTTGAGGAGCCTGGATATGGAACGGCGCACGTGGTCGCCAAAACTGGCGGACACCCTGACTGGGAAGCGTTGGTATATCGTTGATGCCGAGGGGCAGACGCTGGGTCGCCTCGCGTCGGTCATTGCTGCCACCCTGCGTGGCAAGACGAAGCCGACGTTCGCCCCACATATGGACATGGGCGACTATGTCATCGTCATTAATGCGGAAAAAATTGCCGTGACGGGCAAGAAGGAAATCCAGAAGGAATACTTCAGCCACTCCGGGTACCCGGGAGGCCTGCGCCGCCGGAACCTGAAGGAAGTGCGCGCTGCCCATCCCGAGCGAATTGTTGAGGGTGCCGTGCGCGGCATGCTGCCCAAGAACGTGTTGGGCGAGCAGCAGTTGCGCAAGCTGAAGGTCTACGTGGGACCCGAGCACCCGCATGCACAGCAGAAGCCAGAATCGCTGCCGCTATAACGGCTTTCAGACGCACAGATCGCAGGAGATAGACAACTATGACGGACGCGGGTTACATCTGGAGCGTGGGGCGGCGCAAGACGGCCGTTGCCCGCGTCCGGCTCTACCCGGGGTCGGGCAACATCACGGTCAATGGCAAGCCGGCAACGGATTACTTCGGTGGACGTCTCATCCACCAGCAGTCGCTGCGTGATCCTCTTTCCATGACCGGTACGCAGGAGCGCTTCGACATCACCGTCCGCGTGGTGGGCGGCGGCGTCTCGGGCCAGGCTGGGGCAATCCGCCACGGCATCGCGCGAGCGCTCGTCAAATTCGATGGCGATCTGCGCCCGGTCCTGAAGCGTGGCAGGTTGCTGACGCGTGACGCCCGGGTCAAGGAGCGCAAGAAGGTTGGTCTGAAGCGCGCGCGCAAGGCGCCTCAGTACACCAAGCGCTAATTCTCTCGCTCAGCGAGAACGTTCACCCCTCGGTTGCGTGCAACCGAGGGGTTTTCGCGTCGAGCGGCAACCCGTCTGCGGCGCCAGGTTTTGTCCCGAACGTTTCCTATGCCCCTCGCGTGGAGCGGCTTTGCTCGAACCGATCCATGTCTTCCCGGAGGGCGCTGATGTGCAGCAGGTTTCGCTCGATGATGTAGTCCGCTGCGCGGCGTGTATTCACCGCGACTGCGCGTGGTGTGGCCGGAAGCGGGCTGAGCCGGGACGAAGCGACCGCCACCATGAGCGGGCTCTCCCGGTCCAGGGCGGCGTGCAAGGCCCGGCAGGCCACGCGATCCAGCCCCACAGCAGTGCGTGATGGAGTGGTATCTCGCACGCGCAAAAGTTGCAGGCGCTGTCCCAGGCGCGTGACCGCAGCCTCTGCCTCCCAGGTCGGGTCGAGCCGTCCAGTCAGGTCAAGCGCCACCCCGAGGTCCCACTCCTCAGCGAAGTGGCGCAGGGCGCCAAGCTGCACGAGGTGTGGCCTGCCGCCACGAAGCTGGGTGGTACCCAGGCCAAGCAGCAGCCGCGATGGGGTCGAGGCCTGCAACTCCACGACGTGTTTGCTGAGATCTCGGTACTGGAGAGAGGACGCAAGCAGCACCAGGCTCGGGACACCGCCGTCCTGTCGCTCGCTGACCTGTCGAACGAGCCGGCGACTGCGCTCTGTTGCCGCAGTGTTCATCGGCAGCCACAGGCTGGCGGTCGGGACGTAGGCATCGCGATTGCCAGTGCGGCTGGCAAACCACGCGGCAACGGTGGAACTGGCGTCCTGGTCCAGAACGCTCAGGCCAGCGTCTGCGGCAAGGTGCTGGCTCATCCAGGCAGGCATGAGCGCGCCGCGAGTCGAGAAGGCAACCGTGATCAGCGCGTTGAGGGGTCGGCGGGACATAATAGCAGTTTCCCGGGGCGACCATCCGGCGGCAAATATCGTCGAACTGGCCGGATGTGCGCCCGAGTCTAGCACCGTGTCCGGAGGCCGCTCAATACCGCCGGGGAACCGTCAGCCGCGTCCCACGGGTGGCGAGCACAACGGGGCCGCCAAAGGCGGATTCGGCCTCGTGGAGTGCCTCAAACGGATCGTTTTCCGCCCAGAGATGGGTCAACAGGAGCAGTTGGGCCCCTGCATCGCGGGCAAGCCGGCCTGCCTCTTCCGGCGTGAGGTGTCCACGAGTGGTGAACGGTTCCCCGGTATCCGGTCTGGCGGTGCCCTCTGATATCACCAGGGATGCACCTGTGGCCAGCGGCAGGAGGTCGGCGCTCGGGCCAGTATCCGCCGAGTAGAAAAGGTCGCCATCGCGGCCGGTAGACACGCGAATTGCCCAGCACGGAACGTAGTGAACCGTCGGCCGAAACCGCAGCGTCAGCGACCCGATGTGCAACTCCTCATCTGGATCGTACTCACGAAAGACGAATGCATCGTAAAACGCGCCGGCATCCCTTTCGCCCGCAAAGACACGAGCGGCGTCAGTGAGGAACTGCATCCCGCCCGGCGGCACCCAGAGTGGTATCGGCGCGGCGGCCGCAACCGGGTTGTAGGCAAGCGCGTAGCGGAGCGTGAAGACATCGAGCATGTGATCCAGATGCAGGTGGGAGAGAACCACCGCATCGAGTTTGCGGTAGTCGAGATGGAGCCGGAGTTCCGGAAACGTGCCGGGACCGAGATCCAGCACGATCTGGGTGCCGCCATGCTCGATCAGGTAGCCGCTGCACCCCTGTCCAGGGCTGGCGCCGGCCGCGCTTCCGCCAAGTACCGTGACATCCATGAACTTGCGCTGCTCCTCGCTACGAGACGATGCAGCGCCCATTGTGGCAGAAGCGCAGAAGCCCACGCATTGACGAGATAGCGGGAGAACGATAAACTTGTCCGGATCGCCTAGACGAGGGACCTAGTGGCGCAGACTATCAAACCAGATTCGGCGGCAACGCCGTCTCCCGGACCGCAAAGGGCCGCGAGACGGTTTTTTTCTGCGCGGGGAGGTGTGTCATGACCGGCAGAACCCTTCTCCGTGGTGGACACGTCGTCGATCCATCGCTTGGATTGGATTCCCGGTCCGACGTCCGGCTGCACAATGGGCGTGTCGCAGCTATCGGCAAGCTCCAGCCCGAGGCCGGTGAGACGGTCCTGGATGTTGATGGCCTGGTGGTAACCCCTGGCTGGATCGATGTCCACGTCCACTTGCGAGAACCCGGCCAGGAGTGGAAGGAAACGATCGGGACGGGCACACAGGCTGCAGCGGCCGGCGGATTCACCACCGTCTTCTGCATGCCCAACACGCAACCTGCGCTCGATTCCGTGGCAGTTCTCGAGGAACTTCAGCGGCGCGTTGTGCGCGATGCCAGCGTTCGGGTCCATCCCATTGCCACCATCAGCGAAGGGAGGCGTGGGCGGCGGCCGGCCGACTACGAGGCACTCGCGCGTGCAGGAGCCGTGGGCTTCTCGGACGACGGCGAATCAACGGCCGATTCCGGGATCATGACGGAGGCCCTCCGGGCGTCCGCGCGGCTCGGCGTGCCGGTGATGGTGCACTGCGAGGACCCGAACCTTGTTGGCGGCGCCATGCACGATGGGGACGTATCGGCCCGGCTCGGCGTCAGGGGCATCCCGGCGGCGGCCGAGGAAATCTTCATCGAGCGCGATCTCGCTCTCGCTGCAACAACCGGTGGCTGGCTGCATGCCTGCCATGTTTCCACCGGGAAAGGTCTAGCTGACATCGAACGGGCTCGCCGTGCTGGAGTCAATGTGACGGCTGAGGTGATGCCGCACCACCTCGTCATGAGCGACGAGTGGGTGGGAGGGAGCCGCAGGCTGGAGCTGGTCGGTGACGTCGAGCGCCCTGACGCCATCCCGGCAGACCCGGCCACCAAGGTGAACCCGCCACTGCGGCCACCATCCGATGCCGCGGCCCTGCTGGCGGCGCTGCAAAGGGGAGCGTTCGAGGTCATCTCGACGGACCATGCGCCGCACGCGGCGATTGAGAAACAGGGCAAGACCTTGCAGGCAGCCGCCTTTGGCCTCAGCGGCAGTGAATTCGCGCTGCCGAGCCTCATGGCGCTCTATCACGCCGGGCTGTTGAGCCTGCACGAGATCATTGCCGCCATCAGCACGCGTCCGGCCAGGCTCTGGGGCCTGCCAGGAGGCAGCCTGCGCCCAGGCTCGGTCGCGGACGTGACCATTTTCGATCCGGCAGAGCAGTGGATCCCACAGCGGGACAGATTGCTCTCACGCAGCACCAATAGCCCTCTGGTCGGCCTGGAATTACAAGGCAAGACGAAGTTGACCTTCGTGCAAGGAGATGTACGGCACCGTGACTGGTGATGCTTTCCGTGCGGCGCCTGCCCCGCGCAAGCGCTATGCACCACCGTCTGACGCGGCCCTGGCGCTGGCGGATGGCCGCGTTTTCAGGGGCACAGGCTTCGGCGCCCAGACCGATGCGGCGGGTGAGGTGGTCTTCACCACAACGATGGTGGGCTACCAGGAAGTCTGCACCGACCCCTCATTCCAGGGTCAGATCGTGTGCATGACCTACCCGTTGATCGGCAACTACGGCATCCTGCCCGGACAGGACGAATCCCGGCGGCCGTGGATCTCGGGTCTCGTCGTGCGCGAGTTTTGTGAGCTTCCCAGCCACGATGGCTCAACCGGGACCATCAATGAGTTCCTGAAAGCGCAGGGCATCCCCGGTATTGCGGGCGTCGATACTCGCGCCCTGACGCTGCACATCCGGGAGGCCGGCGACATGCGCGCGGTCCTGGTGCACAACGCAACTGAGCTGGGCGACGAAGAGCTTGTCGCCCGCGCCCTGCTTGCACCACTCCCGGGAGACTATGACGCGGTGGGCGTGGTCGCCAACCCGGAGCGAGAAGAGCTCCCGGCCGCGGGTCCCCACGTGGTGGTGGTGGATTGCGGCGTCAAGCGCAACATCGTGCGCTCACTCACGAAGCGTGGCGCGCGCGTCACCATCGTGCCGTTTGGCACGTCGCTGGCGGAAATCGAGGCCCTGCAGCCGGACGGCGTGGTGGTCTCGCCAGGGCCGGGTGACCCGGCCTATCTGGATGACGGGCAGGTCGTGGTCTCGGGGATCGTGGAGCGGGGGATTCCCTACTTCGGCATCTGCCTCGGCCACCAACTGTTGGCCCGCTCAATTGGAGCTGACACCCGCAAGCTGAAGTTCGGTCACCGGGGCGGCAACCACTCCGTCCAGGACCTGAAAACGGGGCTGGTGACCATCACCTCGCAGAACCACGGGTACGAGGTCGATGCCAGCACCGTCCCGCAGGACGAAGGATGGGAAGTGCGGCTGATCAACCTGAACGATGGCTCGGTCGAGGGGCTGGCGCATCGCGAGCTTCCGGTCTTCACTGTGCAGTTCCACCCGGAATCCTCGCCAGGACCCTTGGACAACGACCATCTGTTCGATGAGTTCCTGTCCACGATCAGCGTGAACGGAGCCAACAGGTGACAGACGTGCAGCGCCCCGAGAGCGTGCTGGTCCTGGGTTCCGGCCCCATCGTGATCGGCCAGGCGGCGGAATTTGACTACGCCGGCACGCAGGCATGTCGCGCCCTGCGGGAAGAGGGGATTCGCACCATTCTGGTGAACTCCAACCCCGCCACCATCATGACCGATGAAGATGTCGCGGATGCCGTCTACATCGAACCGCTCACGCCTGAGGTCGTGCGGCGCGTCATCCAGCGCGAACGCCCCGAGGGATTGCTGCCAACGCTTGGCGGCCAAACGGGCCTGAACCTTGCCGTCGCGGTGGCTGAGCGCGGCATCCTGGACCGCTACGGCGTACGGCTGCTGGGCACGCCGTTGGCCGCCATCCAGCAGGCTGAGGATCGCGCCCTCTTCCGCGATTTGCTGGTCGAGCTGGGTGAGCCGGTCGTGGACAGCGCAATCATCACCTCGCTCGATCAGGCGCTGGAGTTCGTCAAGCACGTGCCGCTGCCGCTGGTTATTCGCCCGGCGTACACCCTCGGTGGCACCGGGGGTGGCGTAGCGACGACGCCCGCAGAACTTGAGAGCATCGTTTCCAGCGGCCTCAACGCCAGCCCGATCCACCAGGTGTTGCTGGAACGCTCGCTCGCCGGGTGGAAAGAGATCGAGTACGAGGTGATGCGTGACGCGGGCGGCACCTGCATCACCATCTGCAACATGGAAAACTTCGACCCGATGGGCGTGCACACCGGCGACAGCATCGTCGTCGCGCCGTCGCAAACCCTTACGGATGACGAATATCAGATGCTCCGCAGTTCAGCGCTGCGCATCATCGACGCGCTGGGTATCGAGGGCGGGTGCAACGTGCAGTTCGCGCTCGATCCGCACTCGATGAACTACGCCGTGATCGAGGTCAACCCCCGAGTCAGTCGTTCCTCCGCGCTCGCCTCCAAGGCGACGGGCTATCCCATCGCCCGCATGGCGGCCAAGATCGCCATCGGGCGGCGCTTGCACGAGCTCGTCAACCCCGTCACCCAGAAGACGACAGCGGCGTTTGAGCCGGCTCTGGACTACGCGGTCGTGAAGATTCCGCGCTGGCCCTTCGACAAGTTCAGCCGCGCGGAGCGCACCATCGGCACCCAGATGAAGGCCACCGGCGAGGTGATGGCCATCGACCGCTCGTTCGAGGGCGCGCTGCAGAAGGCCGTGCGCTCGCTGGAGTCTGGCGCGAAGGACCTGCTCTGGGAAGACCCAACCTGGACCCTGGATTCGATCCTGGAACTCGTGCATCGGCCCAACGATCTCCGGCTGTGGGCCGTGACCGCCGCCCTGCGGCGTGACGTCGCGGTCGAGAAGCTGCACGACCTGAGCAAGATCGACAACTGGTTCCTCTACAAGCTGCGCGGCCTGGTCGAACGCGAAAAGCAACTTCAGTCCGAGGAGATCACACCAGAACTGCTCTGGCAGGCCAAACGCGCCGGTTTCAGTGACGAAACCATCGGGCGGCTGGCCGGGAGCAACGCGGCGGCCGTGCGTGGGCTGCGCGAAGAGACCGGCATGTTCCCCGTCTACAAGATGGTGGACACCTGCGCCGGCGAATTTGCGGCGGCCACGCCCTACTTCTATTCGACCTACGAATCTGAGGATGAGGCGCTACCGCTCGGGCGCGAGCGCGCGGTGGTGATTGGCTCCGGCCCGATCCGTATCGGACAGGGGATCGAGTTCGATTATTCCGCGGTGCAGGCCGCCAGCGCCCTGCAGGATGGCGGCGTGGCCTCCATCATGATCAACTCCAACCCGGAGACCGTTTCCACCGACTTCGATGCCTCCGACCGTCTCTACTTCGAACCGCTGGACACCGAAAGCGTCTCGGAAATCCTGCGCCACGAGTCAGACAGCGACGAGATCGGCAGCGATGTGCCCGTCATCGTGCAGTTTGGCGGGCAGACGGCAATCAATCTGGCCGCGCCGCTCACGGAGTTCGGCGTGCCGATTCTCGGCAGCCAACTCGACGCTATCGACCTTGCGGAGGACCGCCATCGCTTCGAGGGCTTCCTGCGGGAACTCGGGGTTCCGCAGCCACCCGGCGCCGCGGTGACGTCGCTGAATGACGCCCGCGCTATCGCGAGCCGCATCGGCTATCCGGTGCTGGTACGCCCGTCCTACGTGCTCGGTGGGCGGGCCATGGAAGTGGTCTACGGGCAGGATCAACTGGCGCGCTACATCCGGAACGCCGTGGAATTGCGGCCAGAGCACCCGGTGCTGATCGACAAGTACCTGGTGGGTCGCGAAGTTGAAGTGGACGCCATCGCGGACGGGGAGCAGGTGCTGATCCCCGGCATCATGGAGCATATCGAGCGCGCGGGGGTGCACTCCGGTGACTCGTTCGCGGTCTACCCAGCCATCAACCTCTTCCCGGCTGAAGTTGACACCATTGTTGACTACACGACGCGGATTGCGCTCGGGTTGAATGCGCGCGGCCTGATCAACATCCAGTTCGTCATCCACGCCGGCCGCATTTACGTCCTTGAGGTCAACCCGCGCGCGTCACGCACGGTGCCCTTCCTGAGCAAGGCGACTGGTGTGCCCATGGTGAAACTGTCCACCGGGATCATGCTCGGCCGCTCTCTGGAAGAGCAGGGGTACGAAGGTGGCCTCTGGCCCCGGCAGCCGCTGGTGGCGGTCAAGGCGCCCGTGTTCTCGATGGCGAAGCTGCGCGGCGTCGATGTTCACCTTGGCCCGGAAATGAAATCGACCGGCGAGGTGATGGGCATCGACCGCAACTTCGAGGCTGCTTTCTACAAGGCGCTTGTTGCGGCCGGACTGGCGATCCCGCATCATGGCTCCATCCTCATCACGCTTGCTGACGAGGACAAGGCGGATTCCGTTGAGATGATCCGGCAACTCGTGCGCATGGGGCACAAGCTGTACGCCTCAGAAGGTACGGCAGCGCTGATCGAGCGCCACGGCATGCCGGTGCAGATGGTGACGAAGCGCATCGGGCGGGGTCACCCGGACACGCTGGATGTCATCCTGGATCGCACCGTGGACTGCGTAATCAACACACCGGGTCCCGCCGACAAGGAGATTCTTGACGGCCTGGAGATCCGCCGCGCCGCGGTGGAACGGGGTGTGCCATGTATCACCTCGATCGATACGGCACGCACGATCGTTGCGGCGATGTCGAAAAGCGATGCGGTCTACAGTGTGCAGCCGTATCCTGAGTACCGGCAAAGCGGTACCGGCTACTAGCACGCACGACACGAGGTTCAGGTGGTTCAGCAACTGGCGATGCAATCAGGCACGGGCAGTAACCGCGAGTTCGACGGAACGATTGTTTCCGTCGAGCCGATCATGGGTGATGCACTGCTCGTCTCGGTGACTGCGCCACCACCAGTCGTGCAGCGCCTCTTGCCTGGTCAGTTCTTCAACATCATCTGCCGCTTTCCAACCTCGTTGGACCCCCTCCTGCGGCGGCCGTACTCGGTCTTTCGCGTTGATCACGCCGCGAATACGCTCACGTTCCTGGTGCGGCCATTCGGCCGGGGCAGCGCCTGGCTGGCGGACCGCAAGCCCGGTGAGGTGATCGGGCTCCTCGGCCCCCTGGGTAACAGCTACACCGTCAACGAGCGCGCGGAGCGGCTGGTGATGCTGGCGGGCGGGGTTGGCGTTGCGCCACTCGTGATGCTGGCCGACGTGGCAACAGCCAGGGGACTCGATGTCGTGTTTGTGATGGGCGCGGCCAACGAAGAGGGGCTGCTGGCCCCGGCGGAGCTTCCCCCGGGCGTTGAGTTCTTGGCTGCAACTGACGACGGCAGCCGTGGTCATCACGGCCTGGCCACGGACGTGGTTGCGGAGCACGTAACCTGGGCGGATCAAATTTTCGCCTGTGGCCCGGAACCGATGTACCGTACCCTGCGTGACGTCGTGAACCCACGCCGAGTCAATCGCAAACCGCCCGTGCAAGTGTCGGTGGAGCGGGGAATGGCCTGTGGGCTTGGCGCGTGTCTGGGCTGCGTCGTCGAGACCCGGCGCGGCATGATCGCGTCCTGTGTGCAGGGGCCGGTGTTCGACCTTGATGACCTGGTGATCCTGTGAGCGACTCAAAGCTGATCGACCTGAGTGTTGACCTGGCGCCGCGCAATCCGCGCGAGCTGGTCTTGCGCAACCCGGTGATCCCGGCGTCCGGCTGCTTTGGGTACGGCGAGGAGTATGCCAGCGTCATCGATGTCCAGCGCCTGGGCGCATTTGTCAGCAAGGGCATCACGCCGGAAAAGCGCGCCGGCAACCCCATGCCGCGCATCCTGGAAACACCGGCCGGCATGTTGAACGCTATCGGGCTGCAAAACCCGGGCATCCGCGACTTCGTGCGCAAGTACCCCTCGATGTGGGAGACCTGGGACGTTCCGGCCATCGTCAATATTTCGGCGGAATCGGTGGGCGACTACGCCGAGATGGCGCGGATCCTGGACGAGGTTCCGGGCGTCGCCGCGCTGGAAGTGAACGTCTCCTGTCCGAACATCGCGCGCGGTGGTTACTGCTTCGGGTGGGACCCCGACATGACCGCCGACGTGACACGTGCCGTGCGGAACGCCACCACGCTGCCCGTCATCGTCAAGTTGAGCCCCGGCGCGACCGACATCGTTTCTGTCGCGCAGGCGGCGGAATACGCTGGCGCTGACTCCGTCTCGCTGGTGAACACGCTTGTCGGGATGGCGATTGATGTGCGGCGGCGGAAGCCACTACTGGCGAACCAGACCGGCGGCCTCTCCGGCCCAGCCATCAAGCCGATCGCGGTGCGCATGGTCTACCAGGTCGCCGCTGCCGTCGAAGTCCCCGTGATTGGGATGGGCGGCATCATGAGCCTGAACGACGCGCTGGAGTTCTTCATGGCCGGCGCCAGCGCCATCCAGATCGGCACGGCCATCTTCGTTGATCCCGGTCTGCCGATCCGGCTGATTGACGAACTGTGCGCGTGGCTGGACCAGGAAGGCTTCCCGTCCCTGGCGCAAGTGGTTGGTATCGCCAATCCCGGTTTCCGTGCCGGCGTTGCTCCGGCGATGGTGGTGGAATCATGAAATACCTGATGCCGCTCCTGCTCCTGGTGCCGATTACGTTCTTCCTGGAGTGGACGCATACCGGCGGCGAGACGGCAGTGTTCGCGGCGTCCTCGCTGGCACTCATCCCCCTGGCGGGTCTGCTCGGCAAAGCCACTGAGGAGGCGGCGCACTACACCGGTCCCAAGATCGGCTCGCTGCTCAACGCCACGCTGGGGAACGCTGCCGAACTGATCATCACCATCATGGCACTGCGCGCTGGCCTCTTTACCGTGGTCAAGGCCTCGATCGCAGGTTCCATTGTCGGGAACATCCTGGTTGTGCTTGGCGCGTCACTGCTCCTTGGTGGCCTCAAGCACGGCACCCAGACGTTCGACGCCCGCTCCGCAGGCGCGAACGCGACGATGATGATCCTGGCCGTGGTGGCGCTCACCATGCCGGCCGTGTTCGCCCACGGCAGTGTCGAGGGCCAGCCTACTGACCCGGAGCACATCCAGCTCATCAGTGATTGGATGGCTGTCGTCCTGATCATCATCTACGTCCTGTACATTTTCTACACGCTAACGGCTGAGCCTACTGCTGCCCACGATGCGCCGCACCCCGGCAAGCCCGGCATGTCCCTGCCTGTCGCCATTGGTCTGATGGCAGCCAGCACCATCGGCGTGGTGTTCATGAGCGAGGTGCTGGTCGGCTCGATCGAGCCCGTGGCGGAGGCGTGGGGGCTCTCCGAGCTGTTCATCGGTGTCATGCTGGTTCCCCTGGTCGGCAACATTGCCGAGCACATCGTGGCCGTGCAGATGGCCTACCAGAACAAGATGGATCTCAGCCTCGGGATCGCGGTCGGCTCTGGCCTGCAGATTGCCCTGTTCGTGACGCCCGTGCTGATCGGCGTCAGCGTGCTGCTGGGTACGCCGATGACCCTGGTCTTCAACCAGTACGAACTCGCGGCGCTGGTTGGAGCCTCCCTGATCGCGGCCATGATCTCGGTGGATGGCGAGTCCAACTGGCTTGAGGGCGCGCAGTTGCTCGGTCTCTACCTGATGCTGGGTATCGCATTCTTCTTCTTGTAGCAAGCTGGTGGGGGACAGATGTCAGTCGAGAGCGATGTCCTGGAGAATCTGCGCACATCCGGCGCGCTGAAGGAAGGGCACTTCCTGCTCTCGTCGGGCCGCCACAGCGACCGCTACGTGGAAAAGTTTGATCTCTTGCGCTTGCCCGCCGCGACCTCGCGCGCCTGTGAAGGGTTCGCGGACGCGTTCCGCGACAGCGATGTTGATGTCGTCGTGGGTCCCACGACCGGCGGGATCATCCTCGCGTTCGAGGTGGCGCGGCAGCTTGGCGTGGCCGCCGCGTATGCGGAGCGCAAGGGTGAGGGACCAGGGCGCGAGTTCCGGCGAGGGACGACCTTCGACGCAGGCAGCCGGGTGCTGGTTGTCGATGACATCCTGACCACCGGCGGCTCGGTGCGTGACACGCTCGAAGCGCTGCAGCATCAGCCGGTAGAGGTCATCGGGGTCGGCATCCTGGTGGATCGCAGCGGCGGCAAGGTCGAGTTTGGCGTGCCGTTGCACGCGCTGGCGAAGATGCAGATCGAGACCTGGCAACCAGAGGATTGCCCGCTCTGCGCCCAGGGCGTGCCGCTGGTCAAGCCTGGGACGACACCGGGCGCCGGCAGCGCCTAAGCGTGCCCCTCGTGCGCGTGCTCCATACGAACCCTGAGTTCGTCGTGGAGGGCTTCGAGGTCGGTCAACCGCTGTTCGATCTGCACGAGCAGGTCAGCCCGGGGACGCTGCACGTACTCATCGCGCAACTCGATGATCATCTGGGCCAGGCGGCCGATCGTGCGCACGGTGTGCACGGGATCACCTTCCCGCGTGGCGTAGCTGTAGCCGCTCACGATGCTCCATCCTTGTCGCCAGGTAATGGTGCCCCAGCCAGCACTGCAACCAGTTGCGCCTCATCGAGAACCGGCACGCCGAGTTCGCGGGCGCGCGCTTCCTTGCTGCCAGCGTCTTCACCGGCAAACACGGCCGCCGTCTTGCGTGACACCGATCCCGCAACATTTGCGCCCGCGCGGCGCAGGGCCGTTTCCGCTTCTGTGCGCGACATTCCGGTGAGCCGCCCGGTGATTACCACCGACTTCCCAGCCAGCGGTCCAGAGGCTGGACCATCCCCTGCGCCCTCATCGGCCATGCGCACGCCGGATAGGCGGAGCTTGGCGATGACCTCCTGGTTAACCGGGGTCTGCAGGAAATCGTAGACGCCCTGCGCCTGCACTGGCCCAATACCGGGAACGCTCTCCAACGTCGTGATATCTGCCGCCATCAGGGCGTCCAGGGAGTGGAAGCGGTCAGCCAGCAGGCGCGAGGAGCGCTCGCCGACGAACGGGATACCCAGCGCGAAGATCAGGCGCTCCAGCGGTCGCTGCTTGCTGGCTTCGATAGCAGTACGGAGGTTCGCGACGCTGAGTTCGCCCATGCCCTCCAGTTGCGTAATCTCGTCCCAGGGCAGATGGTAGATATCCCCGACATCCTTGATCCAGCCGAGGTCCACGAAGCGGTCTCCCAGCTTGCTCCCAAGGCCGCTGATGTCCATCGTGCCGCGCGCCACGAAGTGCTCGACGTGGCGCTTGAGCTGGGCCGGGCAGGTAGAGCTGGGGCAGTAGCGGGCGGCTTCGCCTTCCGCGCGGTGCGTCTCGGTGCCGCAGACGGGGCAGCGCTCCGGCATGACGAAGGGCACTTCCTGGCCGGCCCGGCGCTCGAAGATGACCTGGGTCACCTGCGGGATGACATCCCCGGCGCGCTGGACGACCACCGTATCGCCGACGCGAATATCCTTGCGCGCGATTTCGTCCTCGTTGTGGAGTGACGCCCGGCTCACCATCACGCCGCCGATGTTGACCGGGTCGAGGATGGCAATCGGGGTCAGCGTGCCGTTCCGCCCGACACTGATGATGATGTCCTGGATGCGCGTGGTGACCTGGGTTGCCGGGAACTTGTAGGCGGTGGCCCAGCGAGGCTCGCGCGCGGCAAAGCCCAGCTCTTCCTGGTTGCGGAACTCATTGACCTTGATGACGACGCCGTCGATCTCGAACGGGAGTGCGGTTCGCCGCGCTTGCCAGTATTCGCAGCGCGCCCAGACCTCTTCGATGCTGTCGCAGAGCGTGGCATCGGGCGACGTCTCAAAGCCCAACTCGCGCAGCAGTTGCAGCGCCGCGTCCTGCGTCGCGACCTGTGGGCCGCCACGCGCGTAACCGATGCCGTAGGCGTAGAGACGGAGTGGCCGCTGGGCAGTAATGCCAGGGTCGAGTTGTCGCAACGAACCGGCAGCGCCATTGCGGGGGTTCATGTAGGTGCGGCCGCCCGCGGCTTCGATGCGTGCGTTGAGCGCCTCGAAATCGGGGCGGCGCATGTAGACCTCGCCGCGCACCTCGATTTCGGTAGGCACGCTCCCGCTCGCGGGTTGCCTCAGGCGGAGCGGAATGTTGCGCACGGTCCGCAGGTTGAGGGTGATGTCCTCGCCGAAGACACCATCCCCGCGCGTAGCGCCGCGCGTGAAACTGCCGTCGCGATAGGTCAGCGCCACGGCCAGGCCATCGATCTTGGCTTCGGTCACGTACTGGAACCTGGTATTGGGCAGGATGCGGTTCAGCCGCGTGTTCCAGGACTCCAGTTCGTCGCGGTTGTAGACGTTGCTCAGCGACAGCAGCGGAATGGGATGTTGAACCCGGGTGAAGCTCGCGTGCGGCGTGGCGCCGACGCGCTGTGTGGGTGAGTCTGGCGTGACGAGTTCCGGGTGCGCGGCTTCCAGCGCTCGTAACTCACGCATGTAGTCGTCGTATTCAGCGTCGGTAGCGGTGGGCTGATCGAGGACATGGTAGTCGTAGTTCAATTTTTCGATGACGGAACGGAGTTGGTCAGCGCGTCGCTCGGGATCAGTATCAGCCATCGCGCTTTCCGGCATCTCACTCGGCTCCTGATGTGCAATAGTACAGGCGTTCGCTTTCCGGGTACACTGCCGGGCGGGTGTCCGTACACCCGAAGGTACCATAGGGCATCGTAATTCCCGGGATGACACGCATGTACGCACCCGCAATGCCATGACCGATTCGTACGAAACCGACAGCGATGTGCACGCCGCCGATGTTGTGGTGGCTGAAAGCGCCGCGCCGTTTGCCAGCCTGGCGGAGCGCGCCGAAGCGTTCGTTGTCGGGCACGGCGGGCGGGCGAGTGAAGACCTCCTGATCTCGCACGTCTTCGGCTCCTCGGGGTCGCCCGCGCTCTGGCGGCCACTTCTGCGCGATGTACTCGCCAGGCACGACAACCTGACGCTGCGGGCCGACGGCTCCTGGTTCCTGGCGAACCAGCAGGTGGACACCACCTCACCGCTGGAAGAGTTCGTCGTCCTCGACGTGGAGACGACGGGCCTCCAGGCGAGCCGGCAGCGCATCATCGAGATCGCGCTGGTGCGCATGGCGCACGGTCAGGTTGTGGAGCAGTGGGAGTCCTTCTGCCAGCCGGGACGCCGCGTGCCGGCCTACATCACCAAGCTCACTGGCATCGATGATGAACGCCTGGATGACGCCCCCGCCTTCGGGGAGGTCGCGGACGCGGTCCTGGAGCGCCTGGCGGGCGCGGTGATCGTGGGACACAATGTCGCGTTCGACATCTCCTTCCTGAATGAAGAGTTGAAGCGCCTCGGCCGTGACCCGATCGTCAACGAGCACGTTTGTACCCTCTCACTGGCGACACGGCTCATGCCGGGCTTGCGTAAACCGACGCTCAGCGCAGTTGCCCAGCGCCTGGCGGTGCCCGGTCATTCGCGGCACAAGCACCGGGCCGGGTCCGATGCCCGCGTCACCGGGCTGGTGGCGTGCGCGCTGCTGCGGCAGGCGGCAGACGCCGGCTTTGCAACCCTGGACGAGTTGAAGCCAATCTCACGCTCGGCCACGCGGCGTCCGAAGGAGCGCATGCCCCGCGCGAGCGCCATCGCCGACCGCTCCATGCTGGCCGACGTGCCGAAGGCGCCGGGGGTCTACCTGTTCCGGGACGCTACGGACCGGGTCATCTACGTGGGCAAGGCGAAGAACCTGCGAGACCGCGTCGGGTCCTACTTCTCGCAGCCGCTCGGCTACACGCGCAAGATGGATGGCCTGATCGAAGCGCTGAAACGCATCGAGACGGAGGTGGTCGGCTCGGAGATCGAGGCGCTGCTCCTTGAATCGCAACTGATCCGCCGCTACCAGCCCCGCTACAACACCGCGCTGCGATCACATGAGCAGTACCCGTTCATTCGCGTTGATATCGCGAACCCCTGGCCGCGCGTGAGCCTGGCGAAGGCGCGCAAGGATGACGGGGCGCTCTACTTTGGGCCGTACCGGAGCGCGGCGACCGCTCGCAAATCCGTAGAGCTGATCAACCGCGTGGTGCCGCTGCGCACCTGCACGCGCTCCTTCCGCGATACGCGTTCGTATGGCTCGCCCTGTATCCAGCTCGATATCGGGCAATGCCTTGGCCCGTGCGTGGGCCGCGCGAACCGGGACGAGTACATGGCCCTGGTGCGGCGCGTGGTCGCCTACGTCGATGGCCAGGACGACGCGTTACACGAGATGCTCTGGCAGGGGCTGGAGAACGCGGCGGCGGCGCTTGACTTCGAGCGCGCCGGACGGCTGCGCCGCGACCTCAACGCCTCGCTTTCGCTCACCGCCGTGCAGCGCAGGATGCGGGAGTCAACGGAAGCCCACTGGGGGTTGCTGGTCACGCGCTCGCCGGAGCCCGGCTGCCGGGAAGTGATGCTGCTGGTGCAGGGGCGCGTCTGGGCGCAGTTCCGCACCGCGAACAGGGCCAGCCCCGCGGACCTGGCCGAGAGGCTCGCCACGTCGTGGGGTCGATTCCGGGGCAGTGGCTTGCGTCCCCTGGACCACGATTCCGTCGATGACCTGCACATTCTCAGCTCGTGGTTAGCGCGGCACGAAGGGTTTCCGGCGCTGATTCCGCTCGATGACCGCCTGGAACCGGGCTGGGCACACCTGGCGGCTCAGGCCCTCGCGCTCTCGCACGACGATCTGGATCCCGATCTCTGGCGCAAGACGCGTGATGCCGCCCCGGTCGAGTGGGACGATGCGCTGCTGGAGCCGCAAGGTGACGAGGTTGCAGCCGGAGTGTGAATGTCTTTGCTACGCTCAGGCGAGAAGCGACCGCGACGGTGAAACCTCGCAACGTGAACAAGTGGAGTGGTGGGAAACGTGGCGGCATCGGCGCAGGAAAAAGAGGCGTTGCTCGACGAGATTGCGGCCGAGATTCGGGTTTGCACCCGGTGTGAGCTCCACCGCACGCGCACGAACTCGGTGCCGGGCGAAGGTCCGGCCGACGCCCGTATCATGTTCATCGGGGAGGCGCCGGGCTGGAATGAAGACCAGCAGGGCCGCCCGTTTGTCGGCGCGGCGGGCAAGTTCCTGGAGGAGCTGCTGGGTGCGGCGGGCCTCAAGCGCAGCGACGTGTTCATCACCAACGTGGTCAAGTCGCGCCCACCGGGCAACCGTGATCCGCTCCCGGACGAGATTGCCGCCTGCGCTCCATTCCTGCAACGGCAGATAGACGCCATTGATCCTGACGTCATCGTGACGCTCGGGCGCTTCTCGATGGCGAAGTGGTTCCCTGGTGAGCGCATTTCGAAAATTCACGGCCAGCCGAAGAAGGACGGCAAGCGCCTGATCGTGCCCATGTATCACCCGGCGGCGGCGCTGCACCAGCAGGCGTTGAAGGCCACGATCCTGGAGGATTTCGCGAAACTGCCTCGCATTCTGGCCGAAGCTGAGGCGGCGCGCGAGGCGGAAGCCAAGGCCGACGAGCCGCCACCATCGCAGACGTCCATGTTCTAACGGGAGCTGACGCATCGTCCCCTGGCATCGGGACGAACGTGCCAACTGGTTGACAGTTGCGGAGCGAACAGAAGCGTATACTGCGTCCAACCCGTCAGCATCTGGTTTCTGGCATTGTCGCGGAGAAACGGGCATGGACGCCAACAGGTTTGACATTCTCACCCGTAAGGTCGGTGCCGGCCAAACCCGCCGGCAGGCCCTGGCTGCGCTCGCCGCCGTTCCGGCGTTGTGGATGCAGCGTGGACGTGCCGCGCAACTTGGCCCGCCACCATGCGGCGGCGCCGGCAAACCGTGCACCATGCTCGCGGGCTGCTGCGACGGCCTGACCTGTGTCACCTCGGCCATCAACACGAACTACGGCGTCTGCGTCTCTGGTGGGGACGGTGGCACGATAGCCAGCGGCACCTCGCTCGTCTCGCCGTACAGCGAGTCCGCGCAGTCGTCTGGCACCGTTGATGCACCGACGGCCGACACCACGACCACGACAACCACTGGCACGACCACAACCAGCACCACCGACCCAAAGGCCGAGCGGCAGGCGAAGCTGCAGGAGCGGCGTTCCCGCCGCAGCACGCGGCGCAACAAGATTCAGTCTCGCCGGACAACGAAGTCCACGTCCCGCAAGACGCGGCGAGAGGATGCCCGAGAGGCCGAGGTGCTGGCTGCGGGGCCAGAGCTTGATTTCGACTTCTTTACCAAGTCTATGATGGTTGAAGGTGCCCCAACCCCGTATGAGGAGTTGCGCGTCTCCAACTTGAGTGACTTTTCAGCACAGCTCTCATCGGTGAAAGTTCTGGGTGATTCGTCTGACGGCCAGTGGTTAGGCGAAGCCATGGCAAGCGGGTCAACTCTTGGCCTTGTGTCCGGTCCGATTGATGAGAAGCAACTGGTTTCAGATCAACAATTCTGGTCGCACACTTACGTTTGTCTAGATCCGTCAACCGCAGAAGTCCGGGGTTGGATCGTGAAGGCAGCCTTTTCCGGAGAGGTCGAGAACCGCACCTACACGATTCTCTGCGATGGTTCGGTGAATGGCGTTCCGCTAACGCCTGATGTCGAACCGACCAACAACCGCAAGAAGCGCAAGAAGAAGCAGCAGGCTGCGGCGCGGCGCAAAAAGCGCAAGCAGAACAACAAGAAGGACCGCTAGTCTCTTTCATGACCCAGATCAATCCTGACGTCGTCATTGTCGGCGGCGGCATTGCTGGCGCTTCCCTGGCCGTTGTCCTTGCGCGTGCCGGGGTAAGCGTGACGCTCGTCGAACGCGAGGCAGCGTTCCGGGATCGCATCCGGGGCGACTCCCTGTTTCCGTGGGGCGCGGCGGTTGCGCAGGACCTGGGTATCCACGACCTGCTGCCAGTAGGCGGCGCGCGGCCTCTCCCGGTTTGGCAGGTCCATGAAGGCGGCGTCCCCACCGAGTCGATCACCTGGGGTACGGATGTCCCTACCCCGGATGTCCTGTGGGGTGTCAACCTGCCGCGGTTGCAGGAGACGCTGCTTGACGCCGCCCGCGTTGCTGGCGTCAGCGTGCTGCGACCGGCACGCGCGGTCTCGGTGGTTCCCGGCAGTCCCCCCTCCGTCACTGTGGAGCAGGACGGCGAAAGCCAGACCTTTACCCCCCGGCTGATCGTCGGCGCAGACGGTCGCGAATCCGGCCTGCGGCGGGCGATTGGCGCGGAGACCACCCACGCGCCCACGCACCACATGCTCGGGGGGTGCCTGGTCACGGGCATCGGGCTAGACCCCAATACCGGGCACATGGGCCGTATCGCGGGCGGGAAGGTGATGGTTTTCCGCCACGGCGGCGCGAGCGCAAGGCTGTACCTCATCTGCTCGCCGGAAGTTGCGGAGACATTGCGCCCGGGTGGCTTCGCGGCGTACCTCGCGCACTGCGCCCAGGCGTTTCCCGCGGGCGCTCTCAGCGACACCCAACCCCTGGGTCCAGTCGCCTTCTTTCCCGGCATCGATGTCTACCCTGACAAAATTGCCGGGGAAGGCGTGGTGCTGATCGGAGATGCGGCGGGCGCGAACGATCCCGCGCTCGGCTCGGGCACGGGCCTGGCCTTGATCGATGTCCAGGAACTCGCGGCACTCCTGCGGGACAGCGACGACTGGCAGCTAGCCATCGCGGAGTTCGCCCGGCGGCGACCGACCTGGTACGACCCCATGCGAGCTTTCGGGGAGTGGACCGGCCCGCTGGACACCGATACCGGCCCCGCCGCCGATGCCGCCCGCGCCCGCGCTGACCGCGCCCGCGAAGCGGACCGCTGGCGCAACGGCTACGGCGCGTTCTTTGCGTTCGGGCCGCGCGGGCTCCCCGTCAACGACGAGGTGCGCGCGCACTTCCTCGGCCTGGACCTGCCAGAGATCGCCTGAACGCGGCGCTATTGACGCGGCGGCATATTGGGGCGTGGGCCGTGAACCGGGCGCAGGTCAAGCAATTGCCCTGCCCGCTGACGGGCGGCTTTGTAGAACCAGGGCGCGGCCAGGGAGACGTAGATCCGGCCCTCCAGCCCGTCGATGAGTCCCTGCGGGATGCCCGCCGCGCCTCCATTGGCTCCCGCCAGCGCACCGGTCAACGCGCCGCGCGTGTCGGTCGCGCCGCCAGCCTGGACGGCGGCGAAAACTGCGTCCTCAAACCGGGCGCCGAGTACGGTCGCGGCAACGGCCGTCGGAATGGCGGCTTCGGCCAGGATGTCATTTCCGAACGCGGCAACGATCTCGCTCAGCGACGCACTGTCGAGCATCGTGTTCAGTCGCTCCAGGCTGCCAGCGACCGCGCCAGAACCCAGGAAGCTCGCAGTCTCCTTGGCCCACCCACGTGCGGGCACGCCGGTGGCGGCGA
>JALYWD010000627.1 GCA_030852885.1 Chloroflexota bacterium
CGACGCCGTCGGGCTCACCGGCGAGCGTGAAGCGCCGGATCGCGGTCTTGACATCGTGCATGTAGGTGGCCAGCAAGCGGCCACCCACGATGGCGGCACTCGTGAGCACGTCAACGTCTTCGCCAACCAGATCAGTGAACTCCAGGTCAGCAGCGGCGATATCGACGGTCATGATCTTGCGGCGTTCCGCACCCTGCGTCGTCATGATGAAGAAGGTCGTGCCCACGTTCCCGGCGACAGACCACTCGTTGTCCAGCGTGGAAATGAGCGTGTGGGGCGTCCAGTCCGCTGTCTCCAGGTCCACCACAGCCAGGGTATTGCTGGAGGAGCCCCTGGTGGAGTAGATGACAACGTAGCGACCGTCGTCGGTAACGCCAAAGATATGCAACAGGTCGGGCTGATCTGGAGTTGCGTAGAGCAGCCGGTCCTGCGACTGCGGCGTGCCGAGCGCGTGGAAGTAGATGGCGTGGTTGGCCACGCCCGCGATGAACGACGAGTCATCATCAGGCTCCGGATAGCGGGCGTAGAAGAAGCCTGAGCCATCATGCGTCCAGGATATCTGGGTAAACCGGCCCCACTCGACCCGGTCCTCCAGCACCTCGCCGCTGTCCACGTCCAGCACCTGTATCGTGCGCCAGTCCGTGCCGCCGTCCTGGACGGCGTAGGCCACGTACGCACCGTTCTGCGAGGGGGACCACTCGGCCAATGCCGTTGCCCCATCGTCTGACCAGGTGTTGGGGTTGATCAGGAGCCGGTCTTCGCCAGCCACACCTTCCCGGACGAACAGCGCCGCCTGGTTTTCGAGCCTGGCCGCGCGGGTGAAGAAATAGCGCTGGCCGCGTTTGTCTGGCGGACTCACCCGCTCATGGTCGAACCACGCCTTCAGGCGTTCCAGAAAGACTTCGCGGCCGGGGATTGTGCTGAGGTAGGCGGCTGAGATGTCGTTCTGGGCCGCGACCCACGCGGCAACCTCAGTGTCGCGGCGGACATCGTTCTCGAGCCAGCGGTACGGGTCGGGAACCGACTCCCCGAAGAAGGAATCGACGACATCGTCGCGCCGCGACGCTGGATAGGTCAGTTCGGGCATGTTCCTGGGTTTCTCCTGCTTGCGTGGGAACGCCGGGCCGTTTGCTGACCAGGACGTGCCAAGGTCCATTCATGGGATGCGCCCGCGCGCTCAGCGCGGCTTGCCATCAGAACCGCCACCCCGTGGCATTCGTTCCCATAGCCACGGCAGCAGCGCCCAGAGCAGCGCCAGGATGCCCCACCCGAAGAGATACCCCCCCGCTACGTCGCTCGGCCAGTGCACACCCAGGCGCATGCGGGACCACGGGATCAACAGCAGCATCACCAGGCACACAATGCGCACGGCCCAGCGTGCGATGGGCGACTGCAACGTCAGGGGCACGGCCAGTAGCGCCGCGCCATAGACGAGTACCGCGCCGAAGGTGTGGCCGCTGGGGAAACCCAGACCGTCTGCCAGTTCGATAACGGAGTGCAGGTCCAGGGGCGGGCGGGCGCTATCGAAGAGCCACTTGAGCGGCGTGTTCAGCAGGCGGCAGGCCGAGGCCACGGCCAGGAAGAGCGCCAGGTCCAGGCGGCCACGCCAGGCGCACCAGAGCACACTGAGCAGGGTGGCCGCCATCAGCCCGGTGTAGGAATCCCCCAGGCGGCTCGCCCACCAGGCGATGCGGTCCAGGGAATCATTGGGCGGCTGATGCATCCAGCGCAAGAGGTCCAGTTCGCCCGGGACCACGCGATCCTGGTAGACGAACGCGCCCAGGGCGAAACCGAGCAGGAGCAAGAGGAAGCCAGCCAGGAGCCACGGGCGGCGGGGACTGGGCAAGAGTTCCCCGGAGGGAATGCCAGTCACCCGGCCCGGAGATTCTGGCAAATCTGCGTACACATCCTCATAACTGCATCTGAGTATGCCCTGAACTCTTGACAAATCTCGGTATCCCTCGTAAGGTCAATCTCGTTCAACGGCGAACACAGTATCTGTCGTGTGACTTGGGTGAAGGTTAGCCGCAATGACGGCACGCTCGGCCAGGAACCTCCGAACCCCTATTTGCCGAACGGGGCGTACCCGTTCGGCTTGAGACGCAACGCTCCTTACCGGAGCGCGTTTGGTTCGAGTGCACACTGTTCGGGAGTCTGATCCACAATGTCCGCGATGCCTGACAATTCTCAGCCCTTAACGCAGCATTCCGCGATGCTCAGCGCCGATCACTTCGGAGCGTCAGCTACCCGCGTTTGGCTTGCGATGGCTCTGGAGGTCATCTGATGCTTATCGCCGTTCCGGGCGAGGGGAGGCTTCTCTCCCGCTCTCCGCTCCGGCGGCCAGCGCGTCGGTCCCGTCCGACGCGCTGACGGTCGCCATTCTGCGGATCGATCAGCGCGGTGCAGCGCACAACCGAATAGCCATAGACTCGCCACGTGGCTGACGGATTTCAGCCAGTGGCATCCCGCGGAGACGGGGAGCAGTACAGGCAGTGATCGCGCAAGCGACCCGGGGATGGTGGAAGCCCGGGAC
>JALYWD010000628.1 GCA_030852885.1 Chloroflexota bacterium
ATGCACGCCACGGAGACTGACGCATGGATACCCCTGGCTTTACGGTCGAGGTGACCGACTTCAGCGAGATCGCGATCATGCACCCCATCTGGGACGGCTACATCGGCACCTGGGGCACCTCGGTGCGGTCGGGCCACCAATCCCCCTCGGTGAAGGTGGCGCACCTGCGGCAGCACTCGCACGCCTCGCAGGCCTACATCGCCGAGCCTTTCGCCCCGGTCTACGTTGATTGCCAGGTTGAGATCATCGAGGATGCTGGCGGGAAAGCCCGGTTCTCCGAGCTGGCCCGCGCGCATCCTGAGCCGTACGGCTACGACCCGGACCCGCTCTTTGGCGGCCCGGAGAACTCGCGGTTCGTCGTGCTGCGCCTCACGCCCACGCGCATCGCGCTCGTCGAGTTCCCGGCGCCGTCGGGGAAGGTGCTCGTCTGGCGAGGATAGGTCCCGGATGAACAACCGGTGACGGGGTCACGACCCGGCGACTACGACCGGGTCGTGAGTTCGGACGCGAAGAGCACCGCGCAGCCGCTTGCTTCTCGCGGTGGCACGATGACACGACGTTCATGTACCTGGTAAGGCACGCCGTTTGCGCGAAGCGTCTCACAAGCCTGTTGGAGATCGCTCGCAACGGTAAAGCCGGCCAGGAAGGGCAGCACGGGAGGGATGACGCCGGGAATGATCTCCCCGAGCGCTCCCGGATCGGCCACGGTGATCCGGGAGCGCCCGAGATCGATGACAAGCGTGTTTCCCACACGCTCGGCCTGAGCGCCGGCATAGCGGCCGTACCTGGTCGCCACTGCCTCCGGCACGTCTGTGCAAACGATCACCTCGGTCAGGGCCGTGGCTCCGTTCGGGTGGCCCATGAAGCGTGGCTGCAATACGAGTTCCGGCGTGAGGTGCTGTGCCACCTGCACCAGCGCTTCCGGATTGGCGCCGTCCGGAAACGCCAGGCTGCGGGCGCGCATGAGGCGTGGGCCATCGGGCGTATCGACCTGCCGCTCGAATGGCCGTGGCGCGGAACTGGGAATACCCTGACGCTGATAGCGCGCGTGGACGGCATCAAGATCATCAGCACCGAGATGCAGGACATGCAGGCCCTCATACCGGCGTAGCGGCGCGTCGATGTTGTACGGGCCGAGCCGCTCTCTCGGAATCGCCGCCCAGCGGCCGGGATCAACGACCCCGAGGAGTTCGAGATAGTTCTCCCGGAAGATGGCTGTGCGGTTGCCTACCCCGAGCGATTGGGGTTCGCCACCCGGTGTCAGGGGAATGCGCGGCACCGAGAGCGGCGTCAAGAGAAAGCCCAGCCGCTCGTATGTCGCCGCGGTTGCTTCCAGGTCTGCTGTCACCACGCCAACGTGGTGGAGGATATCTACGTCGCGCATCACGCGCAGGTCCTTTCACAAGCAAGCTTCTGGCCGATCCGGAGCGGTCTTGCTCAGTTAGTCCGCCCAGGCGGACTAACCACGGCGGAGGGATCACCAACCGCGCTCACGATCTCTCCAACGACCATGGTTTGCCGGCGGTCTGGCTGATATCTGGGCCAGTCGAGTCCCGAGCCGGCGGGATTCCCCTGGCGCACGAAGGCCGCCCAGCTTTCGCGAACGGTGCGCGACAGGTCGCTCATCGTCTGTGACTCCCCGCCGCGCAACATCGGGGCTTCTCGCCAGGCGTTCAGCGTGCCAAAGACGAAGGGCAACTCGATGCCGTGGCACGCACCAAAGGGGGACACGGGCGGAGCCCAGTCGAACCGGTACATCCACACCTTCGCTCCAGCTCGCGCAGCCGCATCCGCGAGTTGAAGCGACGGGGCGAGGAAGGTGCGCTCCGTCACCCAGTCGGCGAGGAGGTCAACGGGGCGTGCGCCAGGTCGTCGCTGCTGGTACGTTGCCAGCGCGTCGGTGCGGCCTGTTCGCGCAGAGAGAAATGCGCCCAGCGTGGAGAGATCGAGGTCGTGGGACTGGGGGCCAGCAAAGAAAGCATGCGCCTCGTCGCGGGTGGTCCCGACGATCACCTCCTTCCCCGTGGCTCCGGTGGCGGCGGCCTGCACGAAGCGGGCAGGATCGGCCAGGTCATCAAGGACCGGCAGAAATGGCGGGGCAACCTCGCCAAAACGGGCGCTCTCCCGGGCAAGCTTCCCCGCGGCTTGCAGGAGCCGGTCAACCGGCGCTGTCCGTACCCGCGCTGCCTCAACATGGCTGATGGCCGGACCCTCACCCAGGAGCGTTGCGAAGCGGGCGCCGCGTTCGGCAGCGACCGCGGTCGACAAGGGCGCGACACCGGCGGGGGCGCTCTGGAGGATGGCCCGCTGGAAGAGGCCACGTGTTTCGGGCATCGCCAGCAGGGCCATGATCGCGTGCGCGCCTGCCGACTGCCCCGCCACCGTAACTCGCTCTGGCCCTCCACCGAAGGATGCGATGTGCGCCTGCACCCAGGTGAGCGCCGCGACGATATCCAGGAGACCGGCCGTGCCATCAGCAAGGCCGGGGGAACACAGGAACCCGAGAGGGCCAAGGCGATAGTTCACCCCGACCACGACCGCACCAGCCGCACGGGCCAATTCGGCCCCGTCGTACCAGGCGAGCGACCCCGCGCCACTCACATACGCCCCACCGTGCAGCCACACCAGTACCGGCCGCTGGGCGCCCGTGAGCCCCGGCGTGGTGATAGTCAGGGTCAGGCAGTCCTCGCTCTGTGCGCGGTCAACGTCGCCCAGGACGTGGCGCAGGCGCGATGGGGCCTGCGGACAGATTGCACCGTCGCTCCGGGCATCCTTTGTCCCCGACCAGGGCTGCAACGGGCGCGGCGCGGCGAAGCGACCTGCGCCAGTCGGCGCGGTGGCGTACGGCACGCCGCGAAACCGCAGCAGTCCATCTTCTCGGGCGCCAAGAAGCGTGCCGAGGGAGGTTCGCGCCAGAGGTTCATCGTCCGTCATCGCTGATGCACCGTGGAGATACTGAGCTCACAGGGACGTTCCATTCCTGCCTCCCCATCGTGATACGCTAAACTGCATTCACCTGTCTCATCGTACGGTCAGATTGGTGATACGTCAAATGCCTTTTGCATACTACACATCGATTGCGGTGGAGTTGGCTGCCAGCCTGGCAAATACCCTGCACCCGGCAACGGGCCAGGATGCGCTGCAGGACCAGGACGATCTGGCCCGGTACCTGGCCAGCCACGCCGCAACCGTCGCGCAGGCTGCCCAGGAGGGGCTGGATGACCTCGGCGAACGGGCAAGCGTGCGGGACGCGTACGCGGAGGCGCTGGCAACCTGGGAGATCACCAGCGGCGATGTCGCAGCAGTCCGGGCTCTGCGCTCGTCACTGCGACGGATCTTCGAGGTGGCCGGGGAAGACGCGACGGAGGCGGCGAAGCTGATCAATGCGCAACTAAGCCTGAGCGACGCGAGACCGCGCATCAGTTGGCAGCACGGCCCAATGCACCTGCATTACGAATCACCCGAAGACGGCTGCGCGGGCTGGCTCGCGGCAACCACCCTCACGGGACTCGCGGTGGTGGTGTGCGAGTACGGCGCGGACCGCCTGGGTATCTGCGCCTCATCATCCTGCCAGCAGGCGTTTATCGATCTCTCGAAAAATGTCTCCAAGCGCTACTGCTCGCATGCCTGCGCGCATCGCGCCAGCGTGGCGGCGTTTCGCGCCCGGCGCGGTGCTGCCGAACGCGGCGCAAGAATGTAGACACACTGCCTCGACGGTGATCACGTCCGGGCAGAGCAGGCTCAGCCAGTATTGAAACAGACCGCGCCAGACGCCGGCGCAACACGCGTGCCCAAGGTTGGAGAGGCGCTACATCCCGCCGGAATAGGCCAGGTGATGACGAAGTCGATGTGTCGAGACGTCACACCAGGCGCCCAGGGCGTAGAAGGTTCCATGCCCCCTGGGCACCCTCGACGAGATCGGCTGGTGACCTCGCCAGATCACCAGAGGCCCCAGTTCCGTGACACGCGCCTGGCCAACTCTTCGTACTGCCAGATGGCGTACGCCAGGCCTTCCGCCAGGTAGTCAGCCTCCGGCAGGGGCTGCCCGGGGCTGGACCAGCGGGCGATCTTGGCGTCCAGGATGGTGCGCAGGTCGTTGATAGCCACCCCATGACGCACGGCGGTCCGGGCGAGCCATGCCTCCAGGCCAAGTCTCTGCAACGCCTTGAGTTCCTCGCGGACGGTGCTTGCTGCCGCCGATTCCACGGGGCGGAGCACGTCTTCGATGTCCTCAGATATGGGCGCCCAGCCCGTGCGCCGCCACAGATCGTACAGGCGGTCGATCTGGGCCGCCGTCAGTTGAGGGCGGCCCGTTTCCGTCGCTCGCCGGTTCACGTACTCCTGGAACCACATCGCCCGCGAGTGAGCGGGCTGTGCGATTTGAGCCACGGATTTCTCCCTTGCACCTGGTCGCGGACCGGGCAGCCGTTCTCAGCTGCCGGCCAGAGCGGAGGTCACCCCCGTGCGGCACGGGGACCATTGTCATCAGGGCGGCTATTGCACACGGAGTGCCAGACCTCTCGTTATCCGGGAGGGATGCGTGCTGCGCACCACATTCCCGCGATGGTCCAAAGGCAAGGCGTCACAGATCTGCGTTGCGGCGGCAGGCGCAGCGCTTGCCGTCGCATCGGCCCTGACGGAGAATGCCCGTCTGTCGTCGGCCATGCATAGGCCATCTTCTGCTCCTGGAGGCATTCCCAAATGAGCGACGCAAACGGGCTGTTGAGCGCCATCGATCGGCCATCGCTGCCGGAACCGGGCGAAAAGCGACGGGGCGTGCTCCGTTTCTCGCATCCGGCGCTGGCCGGCTGGGAATGGCCCTATGTCGTCGCGCGTGGCGTGACGGACGGGCCCGCGGTGGCGCTCCTCTCGGGAGTGCACGCCGGCGAGTATCCGCCCATCGCGGCGAACATCCGCTTCATGCACGACCTCGACGCGACGCAACTGCGCGGGACGATTGTTTCACTGCCGGTGGTCGATCCGCCTGCGTTCTATACCCGGAGCGCCTTCGTCTGCCCGATCGACGGCAAGAACCCCAACCGCTGCTTCCCCGGCGATCCGGACGGCACGTTCACCGATGTGCTCACCGGCGCGATCTTTACGAACATCATCTCCACCGCGACGCACCTGATTGACCTGCACTGTGGCGACGTCTTCGAGCATTTGACGCCCTTCACGATTTGCCGGGGCTCGGGTGATGCGGAGGTCGACCGCGTGGCGCGTGGCATGGCCGCAGCGTTCGGGCTGCCGTATGTCGTCTCCACGGCGCCGAGCGACGCGCCACTGGTTGGCACGACCAGCGCCTCCTCAGCCGGTGCTGGCATTCCGGCCATCACCTCTGAAGCGGGAGGGCGCGGCCTGCTGACCGAGCCGGAAACCCAGATGCAGTTGCACGGGATCGCGAACGTGCTGCGCTACCTCGGCGCACTCGAGGGCGAGGTGGAGCCGACCCCTGGTCAACGCACCTTCTCCTCCTCGAACGGCTTCAGGTCCCCGGTCGCAGGGATGTGGTGGCCGGAGGTCGATCTGCAAGAGGAGGTTGCCCAGGGCCAGCGAATCGGGCGCATCGAGAACCTCTACGGCGACGAGATCGCGGAAATCCAGGCTCCGGTCACCGGGATGGTGCTCTACCTGACGAGCAGCCCGGCGGTGACAGAGGACGGCTTGCTGGGATCAGTCGGGGCGGCGTAGACAATGCCCGCCGCCCGTGATAGCCGGGCGGTTCACATGGCGGCGCCTTCAGCCAAGAGCATGCGTTGAAACAGGGCCGCGCATCGCTCCCCTGCTCGTCTGTTCCGGAGTAGGCTCGCGCATTGCGTGCAGCGAGCAGGACGGGCCCGGGCGCCCGATGTGGCGGACGAGAGGTACAGATGGTTCCGTGGTTCAGGGGAGACGTTGGCCGGGCCCGCGCCGCCGTCGTGGCCTACTTCGTCCTGGCGGGGCTCGCCTTCAGCGCCTGGGCCGTGCGCATCCCCGATGTCAAGTCCGCGCTGCGCCTGGACGATGCCACGCTGGGCCTGGCGCTGCTCGGCACGGCGGCTGGCTCCGTGGTGGCGATGACCGCGTCCGGCTGGACCATCGCGCGCTTCGGCAGCCACCGGGTGACCACGACGGCCGCCCTGCTCGCCTGCGCCACGCTGGTGCTCCCGGCGCTGGCGCCTACACCCGCCCTCCTCTTTGCCGCGCTCTTCGTCTTCGGCGGGGCCTACGGGGCGCTCGATGTGGCCATGAACGCGCAGGCGGCGGCGGTCGAGGAGCGCTGGGGCAAGCCGATCATGTCCTCGTTCCACGGCGCATTTTCGGCCGGGGCGCTGGTTGGCTCCTTTATCGCGGCCCTGATCGCCGGGCGCGGGATTGCGCCGGTGCCGCATCTGCTGGGCACCGGGCTGGTGCTGGCGCTCCTGGCCGTGTTCGCCGCGCGGTCCCTGGTGGTCACCGCCGCCGAGAGCGCCGGCGATGGCCCGACCTTCGCGCTGCCCATCGGCCCGCTGGCCAGCCTGGGAGCGCTCGCCTTCGGGGTACTCCTGGCGGAGGGGGCGGTGGCGGACTGGGGCGCCGTCTACCTGCGCGATGTCCTGGGTGCTTCCGCTGCCGCCGGTGGCCTGGGGTACACCGCCTTCTCGCTGACCATGGCGGCCGGGCGCTTTGCCGGGGATGGCCTCGTGCAGCGGCTGGGGCCGGTGCGGGTGGTGCGGGGCGGTGGGGTGCTGGTGGCGCTCGGGCTGGGGGTGGCCCTGCTGGCTGGATCGGTGCCGATCGCGCTGATCGGCTTTGCCCTGGTCGGGGCCGGGCTGGCTGCCGCGTTCCCGGTGCTCATCTCGGCGGCGGGCCGCACGCCGGGGGTGCCCACCGGCACCGCCATCGCCGCCGTTGCCACCGCCGGCTACACCGGGTTCCTGGTTGGGCCACCGGTCGTCGGCCTGGTGTCGTCCGCGTTCGGTGGCCTGCAGGCCGGTCTGGCGGTGGTGGCGCTGGTCGGGGTGGCCGTGGCGCTGCTCGGCGGCCGCATCCAGCACGCCACAGGCACGCCTGGCCCCGGCACGTCGCCGGTGGCTGAGGCCGTGATGGACCTGTAGCACGATGTGCAGCGCCGAAGGCCCACGCGGAGCATGGTCAGAGGCTGGTTTTGACGGCCTCCCCCTGCTGGAGATCGCGGCAGCATACGGCGCGCTGCCTGGTGTGGTTGCCGTGGCCGTGGCCGGCTCACTGGCGGCCGGGACCGCTGACCCTGCGTCCGACGTGGACCTGTATGTCTATGCCCCACAACCGCCGCTCATCCCGCTACGAGCGGAAATCGCGGCCCGCTTCGCACGGGTCAGCGAAGTGGGCAGCACCGTCTGGGAGCCGGGCGACGAGTGGCTGGATGCGCAAACTGAACGCCACATCGACGTGATCTACCGTACGCCGGCCTGGATCGAGGATCAGCTCGCGCGGGTGCTCGTTCGCCACGAAGCGTCAGTTGGCTATTCGACCTGCTTCTGGCACAACGTGCTGCACTCGTTGCCCATGGTAGACCCGGCTGGGTGGTACGCGCGGCTGCAGGACGGGGCGCGCCAGCCCTACCCGGCAGCCTTGCAGCGGGCCATCATCGCGAAAAACCACCCCATCCTGCGGCGGGCGCTATCCTCGTATCTGCGCCAGATCGAGCGTGCCGTGGCGCGAGACGACGCGGTCAGCGTGCAGCATCGGGTGACGGCTCTGCTGGCCAGCTATTTCGACATCCTCTTTGCGGTCAACGAGCTGCCGCACCCGGGAGAGAAGCGCCAACTGCACTTCGCCCTGGAGCGTTGCCACAAACTCCCGCCGGACATGGCAGCGGCACTCACCAGCCTGCTATCAACACCAGCCGCCCCGGCAACACCGGTCATCGTTGACCGCGCGAACGCACTGCTCGACGGCCTGGACGTGTTGCTGGCAGCGGAGGGGCTCCTGATGTGAGCATCCCTATTCCAGCGGCGGGTAAGTGTGCCAACTATGCCAACTTGTGCGGGTGGGGGTGGCTGGCAGAGTAGCGCGAGCTACACGAGATAGGGCGTGCCGATGCGAGGCTGGGCTGCTGGCTCGGTGGCACAGTCCACCGCCCGCCCTGATGTGTAGTCATGAGCCCGCAGGCGAAGGATCGCGGCCCAGCCTCGCTCCGAAAGAGGCCCTGTAAGTCAACTGGTCACCGCTCCACCGCCACCTCCAGGTGTCATCTCGAG
>JALYWD010000658.1 GCA_030852885.1 Chloroflexota bacterium
CGCGGCATGGCGTAGGGACACCAACGGCGCGTCAGCGCTTCTTCTTCTTGACCTTCTTCACGCTGACCGTGGCCGGGTTGGACGTTGCCGCGCCATCCTCACCGGTGACCTGGGCCAGGAAGGTGACTCGCCCTTTGCCGCTCGCCTTCCAGGAAGTACTGGGCGCAGCGCCGGAGAAGACCCCCAGGGATCGCCCGGCCGCCCAGGTGCAACTGCCGCCCCGGCAGAAACGGAACTCCACGCTCGTCCCGCCCGCGGGCGCATTGGCGACCGCCGCCGTGAGCGTCACGCGCTTCTTCGCCTTCACGCGAGCGGTGGAGGTGGCAAGGGAAATCGTTGACGCGGTGGTCTCCGCGCGCTGAATCCAGATGCCCTCTTCATTGAGGTTATGGTGTTCGTCGTAGGCATCGGCCAGGACGTAGTTGAGCCCGCTGTTCAGGGTGGAGACGTTGACGGTGCTGGCGTACGGCGCGGAAAAGTCGGTCCCGAGGGGGATCCAGTCATCTCGGGTCTCATCGTAGAGCCAGAAATCGACGTACTCCACGCCGGACGCGTCCGTGACATTCGCCCGGAGCGGAATCACCCCTGAACTGACGACGTGCGTTTGCCCATTCCCGACCGGCGCCACCCAGGCAACATCGGGCCGGATCAGATCGGCATCGGGCGGGACATCCCCGGTCAGGAACCAGTTGTCCGCCGTGTTCCATTTGGTATCGAGGTAACTGCCCGTGGCCGGCGAAGGATCGAAGTAGTCGTCATTCCCGCAATCGTAGAGGTCTTCAAATGTGCCGCGCGGGGTGCAGACTTCCTTCATCTGCGGCGCTCGCGTGTCATCCCAGTAGCACATGACGTCGTACTCATCGATGCAGTGTCCGTAGTGGGTCGTGTTGGGCGCTGAGCGTTGCACTCCGCCCAGGTTGTGCATAAGCTCGTGCGCGGCGGTATGGGCATCCCAGCAGTCCCAGTTCGGACTCCGATCCGGATTCCGATCTGCGCGCGCATAGCTGGGGCCACGGTTGTTGTAATTGCTTGGCGCAGCGCTGTCATCCCACCACATGGTGCCGATACCGCAGATGCCGGCAGCGCTCGTGTCGGCAAACATGAGGTAGATGCGGTCAATCTGGTCGTAGCCCTGCTGATCCAGGGTCACAATCGTCGCGTCGAACGAGCGAATGGCCGCCGGGCTGATCACGACGTTCTGTACGTCGATCTCGCAGTCAGGGGTCATGACATACGTGAACCCCATCTCTGGTCCCGCTGCCGCAAGCGACGAGTTGCGCAGGATCGTGTTCGCGCCTTCCGCCATATCGCGGATGTTTCCAAGTTCGTCGTTGTAGTTGTCTGGGCCAGACGATGAGCGCAGGTAGAGCACCTGCACCCGGAAGCCGCTCGTGCCGTCGCCTTCGCAGTCTGCATTTGCCGCAGCACGACGGGCCTCGGCAGCGGTCATCCGGGCCGAGTCGGGCGTACTACTCCCCACGGGCGGCAGATTGTCCGGCCCGTGCGTGCAGCGCCGGCTCCGCGGCAACTGGATGAGGCCCGGCCCGCACGGGTCATCCTCCACCGCGAGGGCCGGCAGCCTGGGCGGCGCGGCCTCGACCTTCGCCTCGATCCGCGCCTGCTCGGCGTTCTGGCCGCGTCGTTGGCGGTCCCGGCGCTCCTTGCGTTCCGTCTTGCGGGCCTGGCGGCGCTTCTCCTTGCGGGCGCCGTGCTTGCGCGCGTCCAGGCCGGGCTCGTTCCCCGCAGGTTCCGCGTGCTGTGGCGCGGCAAACCCCGGAGCAGCGGGCAGACGCGGGGCCACCGCCTGGTACGGCGCGATGAGGCCAGCAGGCAACGCAAGTAGCAGGATGAGCAAGAACAAGAGCGGGCGAGCGTGGCGCACTGGCTGATAACCCCGTGTTCCCGGCTTTGAATCATCCAGAATGCAAAATGAACGACTGCGTCACGCACTGTAACACTACCGTAAGATGCCAAGAACGACCGGCGCCTGTCCCCCAACTTCAGCACAACTGGACCGTCTGTTGGCCCGGCACGCCCTGGTGCGCAACATCCGCGAAATCCGCCACATTTCGGGCAGAGTTCGCGGATGTTGCGGTCACGTGTTTCACGTTTCAGGCGAAACGATAATGCTGGAGTGTGCCGAAGATCAGGCGGGGCTGGTCGTCAGCGGGCGCCCTTCCTGCCCGGCCAGGGCGCGCCGCGCGCGCACCGCCGCTGCCAACTCCTGCAGCACCGGCCCAGTCATCTCCCAGCCCATGCAGGCATCGGTGACGCTCTGGCCGTACGTCAGGTGCGACGGGTCGGCCAGATCCTGGCGGCCATCGACCAGGAAGCTCTCCAGCATCATGCCGATGATGCCGCTCTCTCCAGCCGCGACCTGCTCCGCGACCACGCTGCTCACCACTGGCTGACGGCGGAAATCCTTGCTGCTGTTGCCGTGGCTGGCGTCGATCATGATGCGCGGCGGTAGCTTGCCCTTGCCGAGGGCGGCCAGGGTCCTGGCGACGCTCTCCGCATCGTAGTTGGTGCCGCCGCGGCCACCCCGCAAGATGACGTGCGTGTCCTTGTTGCCTCGCGTCACCACAATCGCGGCCACGCCCTCTTCGGTCACACTCATGAACTGGTGCGGATACGAGGCCGCCAGCATGGCATCGACGGCGATCTGGACATCGCCATCGGTGCCGTTCTTGAAGCCAACCGGCATCGAGAGGCCCGAGGTCAGGTTGCGATGCACCTGGCTCTCGGTCGTGCGTGCCCCGATGGCGCCCCATGTCACCGCGTCGGCGATGAACTGCGGGGTGATGGGGTCCAGAAACTCGCAGCCCGCTGGAATGCCCAGCGCTATCACATCAAGCAGGAACTGGCGAGCCATAGCCAATCCCTCGTTGACCGCGAAGCTACCGTTCAGGTTCGGGTCGTTGACCAGCCCCTTCCAGCCGACCGTGGTGCGCGGCTTCTCGAAGTAGACCCGCATGACGATGCGCAGGTCCGCTTCCAGTTCCTTCGCCAGCGGCGCAAGTTTCTCGGCGTAGCTCCGGGCAGCGTCCGTATCGTGAATCGAACACGGCCCCACCACCACCACGAGGCGGTCATCCAGCCCGCGCAGGATGCGGCTGACCTCGCGGCGCGTGCGCTGCACGAGTTGCGCGCCTTCGGCCGGTAAAGGCTGCTGCTCGACCAGGATCGCCGGCGGGATCAGTGGCCGGATGCCAGCGATGCGCAGGTTGCTCGTCTCCGGAGCGCCCTGATCGCGCGCGACCGCGACGTGGGCCACGCCGGGCAGGCTCTCCAGGGCATCGATGGCGTCTGGCGAGGCCACGCCCACGGAGACCACGATCTTCCCGGGTTCCGTCTCAAAGACCTGGGTGTCATAGCCGGCGGCAACCGCTGCCTGGCTGACGGC